>DATCPW010000117.1:0-16042 GCA_036569865.1 Candidatus Dormiibacterota bacterium | reverse complement strand
GGACGTCGCGGTAGTGCCGGATCTGGCGCGCGTCGAACTCTCCTTCTGACGGTTCGATCCGCGACCACTCGATCGACAGCCGGTGCGCGTTCTGCTTCATCTCGCGCAATAGCGCGAAATCCTCTCGATAGCGGTGGTAGTTATCGCAAGCGATCGCAGAAGAGTCGCCGTTGGCGATCCTCCCTGGCTGCTGCTCGAACTCCCACCAGTCGTTGTTGCGGTTGTCGCCCTCGACCTGGTGGGCGGCGCTGGCGGTACCCCACAGGAACCCGTCCGGGAACTTCCCCGACGGTCTCACGAAGCTACGGCGCTCGCCGGGCTCGCGATCTTTGGAGGCGGGATGTACTCCCAGGCGACGGGCTTGTCGCCCTCGAGGTCGACCTGGAGGACGCCGGCCCGGTCGACCACCTTTCGGTAGATCTCGCGCTCGTTGTGAGCACGGCCGTCAAGCAGGATCCATGCAGCCTGCAGAGGGTCGGCGTGGCTCACGATCGCCATCGTCTCGCCCGGGTGCTCTCGGGCGATGCGCTTCATCACATCCAACACACGCCCACCCAGCTTATTGATGGCTTCGTCGCCTGGCAGCAGGCCGCGCTTGGCCTTGTGCACGAACCACAGCGGGCGGCGGACGGGGATCTGCCAGTAGGGCAGGCCCTGGAGGTAGCGGCTGAACTCGGCTTCGCGGAGCTCCGGATCGGCCTCGAGAATCGCCGGCGCCGCCAGCCTGGAGTTGATCAGCTCGGCCGTTTCGTGCGCCCTCGCGAGCGGGCTGTGCACGATCCGCTTGAGACCAACTGACGCCAGACGATCGCCGACGGCGAGCGCCTGCGCGCGCCCCAGGGCGCTCAGCTGGAAACCATCAAGGTGCCCGTAGAGAAGCCGGCGCGGGTTCTCGACGTCGGCGTGCCGGATCAGAAAGACGCGGGTAGGGGCCAACTCGACGTTGATGCTACGGAAGCGGGTGGGGTGCTGCCGGTGGGCCGGCCGATCCGGCCGGCATCGCCGGCGGCACCCCAGCTAGGAGCGGAATGCGACCACAGAAGTGCGGTTGGTGCCCGCGGAGCGGCCCGCTTCCAGAGCCTGGTACGCCTCGCGAAGCAGATTGCCCGTGTACTCGCGCCGGTTCATCAACCCGGCTTCCACGTCGCCGGTGAGCATCACCCCGATGGTGGCGGCTCCGCAGCTGACCGTGATTCGCTGCCAGTTGCCTCCGGTCGCGAAGTCGTGCGCGGCGATCCCGCGCCGAATCTTGTCGGCGGCCAGCGTCGCGCCCTGCTCATTCGTCTCAGGCAGCACGATGGCGAAGTGCGGTGGGCCGTCGGCGTCGAGGAACGCAACGGTGTCGGTGTCACGGATCGACATCCCTAGCCGTTCCGATATCTCCCGCAGCAAGCCCTCGAGCTGGATGTGGCCCAGCTCCTTGTCGATGTGCTCGGCGTGATCAAGCTCGACCACTAGCACCGACAGCGGCCGGTGATAGCGCACCGCCCGGTTGGCTTCCTGGCCGACCAGCGCGTTGATGAATTTCGAGTTCCAGATGCCCGTCACAGGGTCGACAACGCCGAAGAGCGGACTCGAGGAGCGGTCGGTCTGGCTGTGTCCGCAGCTATGGCAGTACTGAGATCCGTCAGGCAGCTCCGAGCTGCAATACCAGCAGGTGGACATGGGGGCAGTCTATATGAGGGAAAACCAACCTGTTTCTGGGCACGGCGGCGGCCCCTCCAAGCTTGGGTTCAGAATCAGCGCGTGGGTCAGGGAGAGCTGTTCGAGGCCTTGGCCGGCACGGAGCCAAGCGCCCCTCTGGCCACGCGAATGCGGCCCCGCACCTTCGACGATCTCGTCGGGCAGCGACGCGTGGTCGACGTCCTCCGCGAGCTCACCCGGTCCGGGCACCTGCCGAGCATCGTCCTCTGGGGTCCTCCAGGCAGCGGTAAGACGACGCTGGCGGGGCTGCTCGCCAGCGAGACCAAGGCGCGGCTGGTTGGGATCTCCGCTGTCACGGCCGGCGTGGCCGACCTTCGAAAGCTGGTGGCTGAGGCCAAGATTCACCGACGGGCCGGGCTTCGCACGATCCTCTTCATCGACGAAATCCATCGGTTCAACAAGGCCCAGCAGGACGCCATCCTCCCCCACGTCGAGGACGGGACCGTGACGCTGATCGGCGCGACCACCGAGAACCCCTCCTTCGAGGTCATCGCGCCCCTTCTCTCACGCAGTCGCGTGTTCCGCCTGGAGGCGCTCGAGCCGGAAGAGCTCAGGGTGGTGGTCGAACGAGCGCTGGCGGAGATCGGCGCGAGCATGAGCCCCGATGCGCTCGGCGGGCTTCTCGAGAATGCGCGTGGCGACGCGCGGGTCGCCCTCAACGGCCTCGAGGCGGCCGCGGCCCTGGCGGGCGAAGGCATGATCGAGGTGAGCCATGTCGAAAGCGCGCTGCAGGAGCGACATCTTCTCTACGACCGCGCGGGGGACCAGCACTACGACATCGTGTCGGCCCTCATCAAGAGTGTTCGCGGCAGCGACCCTGACGCCGCGGTCTACTGGCTGGCACGAATGCTCGAGGCGGGCGAGGATCCGCTCTTCGTTGCCCGCAGGCTCGTCATCTCGGCGGCCGAGGATGTCGGGCTCGCCGATCCGCAAGCGCTCCAGGTCGCCATTGCGGCCCAGCAGGCTGCCCACTTCGTCGGCATGCCGGAAGCGGTGCTTCCACTGACGGAGGCGGCGCTGTACCTGGCTCTCGCGCCGAAGTCCAACTCCGCCCTCACGTCGTACGGGGCCGCTCGCGAGCTGATCGAGCAGACGGGCAACGAGGCAGTGCCGCTCCACCTGCGCAACGCGCCGACAGGCCTCATGAAGTCGATGGGCTACGGCAAGGGCTACAAGTACGCCCACGACTTCGACGGCGGCGTGGCCGACCAGGTCCATATGCCACAGAAGCTCAAGGGCCGCAAGGTGTACAAGCCGGGCGCCCGTGACAAAAAGCCTGGCTGACAGCCGTTTAGAATCAGCCGCTCATGGCTGAGCGGCGGGTCTTCGACCCGCCTGATGAGAGGGAACCAGACTGTTCCCTCTCATCGCGCGTGCGGCAAAGCCGCATGCGCTGCTCTCCTTCCCGGGATGGGATTTATTACGGACTAGCTTCTCCTGGCCACGACTGGGTGTGGGTTGAACAAAGTCATGGCCGGGGGGACCCCGGCCAACCCTGCCACGCTGGTTCAACGCCGTAGACTTTCACGGCTCATGGCTGATGCCCTCCTCATATTCAAGCCCGACGGCTCTTACCGGCTCGCCGCGCGCGCAGGCATCTGGGGCTGGCTCTCGACCGAGCGCGATTGGAAGGTGGAATCTCTTGCCTGGTTCCAACCGCCGGCTTCCCTGATCGAGAGCCACTACGACTTTCTGAAAGGCAGGCCTTTCTTTCCCTGGCTCGTCGACTTCATGAGCGCCCTGCCGCTTGCCGTCGGACGGGTGACCGCGTCCGGAGAGGCGCTCGAGCAGATGCGCCACGATCTCGGCGAGACGCGCATTGCCCAGTCGCGACCGGGATCGTTGCGCGAGCGCTACGGCATCTTCGGCGGCGTCAACTGCCTGCACCTCTCCGACTCGCCCGAGTCAGGCAGGGCCGAGGTTGCGCACTGGGCGAAATTCGTACAGCTGGACCAGGTGAGCGCCGACCTTGCCGTCGAGACCGACAAGCCCGACCACACGTATCACCTGCGATCGCTCGCCACTCAGGTGGCGGCGGGCATCCACGTAGAGCTGGCTTCCCAGATGATCCGTGAGCTGCTGGCGGAGGAGACCGAGATCGACGGCGAGGAGCTTCAGGCCCTCTGGCGAATTACGCTCGGGGCGCTGGCTTAGCCGTCTTCTCCGGCCGGGTGGGCGGCTCTGGTGCGGGGTGCGCGTGGATGGTGACCGGTTGCGTGAAGAGCTCCGAGTTCGGGACGATCACCACGTCGCCCGCTTCGCTTCGAAGCAATGTCACTCGCAACCGCACTTCCGAAACCGTGCCGCTGCCGCGCTCCAACGAGATGTAGTCGCCGATCTTGATGTTCCGCTCCAGCAGGATGTAGTACCCGGACACGTAATCCTTGAGGAGGTCCTGGGCGCCGAAGCTCGTGATGACGATCGCCGCCACAACGCCGAGGATCGTGACGTTGTCGCTGCGCACCGCGATGCCGAAGGCGAATAGCGCGCCGATGACTATCAAAGCCACCGTGATGACGCGGCTGCCCACGATGACGACGTTCTCTCGCAGCCCGCGGCGGCGCAACGCTTCCGCGACCTGCTGCGCGATGAATCGCGCGGCGACCACGAATACGACGAAGACCAGCCCCGCCAGCAAGATGTAGAGCAGCGGGCTTGCGGCGATGTCGCGAAGCGACATCTACTTCTCGGTCTCGGCTTCCTCGGCGGCCGGCGCCCCTGCCTCTGCCCCTTCCTCGCCCTCGCCAACGACCGCTGTCTCCAGCACCGGGGCTTCCTCTTCGACCTTGAGCTCTCGGCGGTGAACGATCTTGACCACGAGCTCCTCGGGATCAACCAGCACCGTCACGCCCTTAGGCACCGTCAGCTCCGAGATTCGGAACTCCGACTCGATCTCCTCGAGCGAGGTGAGGTCGACCTCGAAGGCCTCCGGTATGTCGGTGGGCAGGCACTCCACCCGCACGGCGTGGATTGGCTGGAGAACGTCTGCATCTCCGCGCTTGACTGCGGCAGACTCGCCGACGAGGTGGACCGGAACCTCGACAGTGATCTTCTCTTCGAGGCTGACCTGGTAGAAATCGACGTGGATCGGGCCTAGGCGGCGGGGATGGGTCTGGATCTCGCGGACGAGCACCTTCTCGGTGCGATCGCCGTCCACCACCAGGTCCACCAGGTGGGTCCGCCCCGACTTGATGAATACCTTCTGGAACTCAAGCCGATCGAGGACCAGAGGCGTCGGGGTGGCGTTGTGGCCGTACACGATCCCGGCGAGCTTGCCTTCGCCGTGCAGGCGGCGCGAAGCCTTGCCGAGGAGCGTGCGGGTGGAAGCTTTCAGTTGCATGGTTGGGCCTCGGAGTGGAGAGGCGTCGTTATGATACCGCGGAGAGCGATTTCCGCGAACCGGTACCAGCCAGTTGGAGGATTCAGGCATGCAGAACCCACCACCTCCGCCGACTCCTCCTCCCCCGCCCCCACCCGGCGGCTCATACCAGTCGCCGCCATCGACACCCTCTGTTTACTCACCACCCCCGGCCCCGATGCAGTACGCGGCGCCTCAGTACCAGGGACCCCAGCCGACGTATGCAGGCTTCTGGATCCGCCTGGTGGCGAGGCTGATTGACGGTCTGATCATCGGCATACCTTTCGGGATTGTGTTCAGTGTGTTCGCCGTCGCCGGCGGGGCCTTTGCCAACAACACCAGCTCCAGCAGCAGTCAGGACGCTCAAAACACCGCCGCCGCCGCCGCCTTCGGGGGCGGCTTCCTGCTCCTGTACCTGATCCTCGTCGTGGTGCAGGTCGGGTACTGGATCTACTTTTGGGGCTCCAGCGGCTCCACACTCGGCATGCGGCTGCTCCACCTGAGGGTCGTCGATGCCAACACGGGGGCTTCGATCGGTTACGGGCGCGCCACGGCCCGGTTTCTCATGAGCATCGTGAACAGCTGGGCGTGCTACATCGGATGGATCTGGGTGGCATTCGACCCGCGCAAGCAGGGGTGGCACGATAAGGTCGCCAACTCTGTAGTGCTCCAGTACTGACGGAGCAGGCGAGCGGAGGCCGGCGGTCAGCTCCCTCCTTGGGGGAATCGCTTTCGCAGCCAGTCGACGATCTCCTGGAGCGGGGTGCCTGGGGTGAAGAGCTCGGCCACGCCCTTCTTCTTGAGGGCCGCAATGTCGTCCTCGGGGATGATGCCGCCGCCGAACACGACGATGTCCGTGGCCTTTCGCCGCTTCAACTCCTGGACGACTGCTGGAAACAAGGTCATGTGGGCGCCGGAGTGAATTGATAACCCAATCACCTGGGCATCCTCTTGAAGCGCGGCGTCGACGACCATCTCCGGCGTCTGCCGCAGGCCGGTATAGATGACCTCGTAGCCCGCATCGCGGAGGGCGCGAGCGACGACCTTGACGCCGCGGTCGTGGCCGTCGAGCCCGACCTTGGCAACAAGGATCCGGACGGGCCGCACCGCAGTATCAACAGGCACGCTAGATAACCGCCTTCTCTGTGTAGATGCCGAAGACCTCGATCAACGTGTTCATGATCTCGCCCTCAGTCGCGTACGCGCGAACTGATTCGAGGATGTAGGGCATCAGGTTGTCCGTGCCCGCGGCCGCTCTTCGCAGCTCGGCGAGAGCTTTCGACCACCTCGCATGATCGCGCGTGCGCCGCACCTCCTTGACCCGCGCAACCTGTTCCCCCTCGAGCTTGGGATCGATCCTCAGGATCTCCATCGGCTCCTCGTCGTCGACCGTGAACTCGTTGACGCCGACCATCAGCCTTCTCTTCTGCTCGAGCTCCTGCTGGTATCTGAAAGCCGAGTCGGCGATCTCCTTCTGGAAGAAGCTCGCCTCGATCGCCGGGATCACGCCGCCGAGCTCCTCGATCCGCTTGAAATAGACCTCGGCCTGCCGTTCGATCTCATCGGTGAGCGCCTCGACGAAGTAGCTGCCGCCGAGAGGGTCGATCGTGTTGGCTACGCCGGTCTCGAATGCGAGCAGCTGCTGCGTTCGCAGCGCGAGGCGCGCGGCCTTGTCCGTCGGCAGCGCGAGCACCTCGTCCATCGCATTCGTGTGCAACGACTGCGTGCCGCCGAGAACCGCGGCGAGCGCCTCGATTGCGGTGCGGGCGATGTTGAGCTCCGGCTGCTGAGCGGTAAGCGAGACTCCGGCCGTCTGCGTGTGGAACCGGAGCTTGAGAGATCGTTCATCCTGGGCGCCGTAGCGCTCACGCATCCAGCGAGCCCATATGCGGCGCGCCGCGCGGAACTTCGCTATCTCCTCGAAGAAGTCGATGTGGGCGTCGAAGAAGAAGGAGAGGCGAGACGCGAAGTCGTCGATCCGCATCCCGCGTTCCAGACATGCATCGACATACGCCATGCCGTCGGCGAGGGTGAACGCCAGCTCCTGCGCCGCCGTGGAACCCGCCTCGCGGATGTGATAGCCCGAGATCGAGATGGTGTTCCACTTCGGCACCTCTTTGGCGCAGTACTCAATGGAGTCCACGACGAGACGCATCGAAGGCTCGGGCGGAAAGATGAACTCTTTCTGCGCGATGAACTCTTTGAGGATGTCGTTCTGCAGGGTGCCGCCCAATGCCGACGCCGGCACGCCCTGCTTCTCCGCCACCGCGATGTACATGCAGAGCAGGATCGCGGCGGGCGAGTTGATGGTCATCGACGTCGTTATCTCGCCGAGAGGAATGCCGTCGAATAGCGTCTCCATGTCCGCAAGGGAATCGATTGCGACGCCGCAGTGCCCGATCTCTCCGCGACTGGTCGGAGCATCGGAGTCCTGGCCCATCAGGGTGGGCATGTCGAAAGCGACCGAGAGTCCCGTCTGGCCGTTCGCGAGCAAGTACTTGTAGCGCCGGTTCGTCTCCTCGGCGGTGGCGAAGCCGGAGAACTGGCGCATGGTCCACAGCCGGCCGCGATAACCGCCGGGATGGATGCCGCGCGTGTAGGGGTAAAGGCCCGGCATCTCCTCGCCGCGCTTGGGCAGGTCGTCGGCGGTGTAAAGAGGCTTGAGGGGGATCCCTGAGATCGTTGAGGTCTCGATGCCGTCGTCACGCGACGGGCTGGACTCGAACTCCTCGTTCCAAACCTCTTTGGCGTCGCGGGCGCGAACTTTCAACTCGATCTCATTATGGCTAACGCTCCCGCGAGCGCTTCTGGCGTCCGTCGCCCATCCTGCTGAGGATCTCCTCGGCGGCCCGGTACGGGGAGCCGTCCTTCAGAAGCTTCTCGGTCAGAGCGCCATCCTCCCCCAGGGCCAGCCTGGCCTCGCGGCGGGCGAGATCCGCCACGACCTCGGCCGTCTCGTCCTTGAGCCGCCTCTCAGCCAGCTCCTGCGCGCGACCGCTCGACTCGAGATGAAGCCGGTGGGACTCGATGGCCGACCAGAGCTCGTCGATCCCCTCCTGACGGGCCGCCACAGTGGTTATGATCGGCGGCTTCCACGCCTTCGTACCGACCGCGCCGGTGGCGCGAGGCGCGTTGAGGCTCAGCATCCCGCGCAGCTCCATGACGACTCGCTGGTGGCCATCGAGGTCGGCCTTGTTGACGACGAAGATGTCGGCGATCTCCAGGATTCCCGCCTTGATCATCTGCACACCATCACCGAGGTTGGGTGTCATCACAACGACTGTTGTGTCTGCGACAGCTGCCACCTCGAGCTCCGACTGTCCCACTCCGACCGTCTCGAGGATCACCTGGTCGAAGCCAAACGCTCCCAGCAGCCTGATCGCCTCTCGTGTCGCCAGCGACAGGCCGCCGAGATGACCCCGCGCGCCCATGCTCCGAATGAAGACCTTGGGGTCAAGCGCGTGGCGCTGCATCCTGATCCGGTCGCCAAGGATGGCTCCACCGGTAAAGGGGGAGTTCGGGTCGGTGGCGATCACCGCCACAGACTTGTCCTGCTTCCGCAGCAGTGCGACGAGAGCGTCGACCAGCGTCGACTTGCCGGTCCCGGGCGCGCCGGTGAACCCGACGACCGCTGCGGCGCCATCCCTTCCTTTGGGCGGAGTTTCGAGCTCGCGAACCGCTGGGTCGCGACGCTCGACGAGGGTTATGGCCCGGGCGAGAGCACGAATGTCACCGGCGCGAAACCGCGCCTCCAAGCCGTCGTCGCTGTTTGTGTCCGCCACTCGCCACAACTTAGCAGCGACCAGGTGCTAGCGCCGCAGGGTTGGCCGGGGTCCCCCCGGCCATGACTTTGTCTCAATCCACACCCAATCGCGGCGAGGAGAAGTTAATTCGTAATTAATCCCATCCCGGGAAAGAGAGCAGCCACGCGCGAAGCGCCTGGCGATGAGAGGAAACCGACTGGTTTCCTCTTATACGGCGCCGAAGGCCCGCCGTCATTGCCCCAAAAAGTGGGCGGCGAAGTCGTGGCCGAGTACTACCACCAGCCCAAATTTCTGCTGGTTACGGGCCGGCGTGGGCTTGGTCGGAGTCGCCTGGACGACGATGGCTCCGAAATATGCCGCCAACCATCTCGCGGTGAGTGGAAACTGTCCACCCGAGTAGTCGAGCACGTAGGTCTTCGACGAGGGCTGATGGGGTATCGGGTCGCTGAGCATGAGACCGGTCGGGTCGAACATGCCCGTGACCCGGCTCGCGAGGTCCACGAAGTTGTTCGAACCGTTTGCGAACTGGATCGGCGCCTTCTCCGCGATCGCGGCTGGATCGATCAACACGTTGCGGAGGTAGCGGTGAATCATCGTGTAGCTCGGATCGAGCGGGCAAAGCTGCGACACGGACGGGCCCATACCGCAATCCGCAAAGTCAAGGAGATTGCCATCAGTCCCCGGCTGCGGCGCGGTGAGCGCCACCTTGATGATCGATGTGTTGGGGAGATTCTTCCCCCAGTCGTAGATCGCCTTCATGTCGGAGAGCGACATGTCGGTGGTGATGTTCTGCTGGAGCGCGTTCAAAAGCGCGGGCGCCTTCGAGAAGCCGTTGACCGAGGTCGTCTTCTTCTTGATCGCTTCCATGATGTCCTGCTGGCGGCGCGCACGGCCGAAGTCGGATGACTGTGCGGCTTGAACCGCGTGCCTGGATCGTGCGATCTCGAGCGCCTGCTCACCATTGAGGTGCTGGCAGCCTGCCTTGAAGTGAATCGGGTGATATCCACCGTGGTAGTCCGGGTAGGTGCTGTCGTCGAGATTCGTCGTGAGGCACACGTCTACGCCGCCCAGCGCGTTCACCATGTCGCGAAACGCGGAGAAGTCGACCGCGATGTACCTGTCGAAGGTGAGGCCGGTGATCTTGCTCACCTCATGCTCCGCGGCGTGGCCCCCGCCGTCGCGACCGGTGTACTGCTTGGCGACGCAGCAGATGATGTTCGTGTAAGGCACCTCGTAAGCCGCATTGACCTTGTTCGCCCAGGTTCGATTCGAAGGGCTCTGAAGATTCATCTTCACGACCAGGTCTCGCGGGATCGATGCAAGCATCACCCGATTGCTGACCGGATCGATCGACACCGCCATGATCGAATCCGTGAGGTAGGGCGCATCGTTCTCGTAACCGCCCCTGCCCAGCAGGAGGATGTTCACGCGCTGTCCGTGCTTGAGCTTGTAGGCGATGGTGCCCTGTGCGGGTTCGAGCGCTTGCACCACTGCACCAATGGGATTGATGTGATGACCCGTGGTGGCCGCAATGAAATCGTCCAGCCGTTTGTAAGTGAGGGTCGCTCCGACGAGCACGACAATCAGCAGGGCGGCAACGATCATCGCCGGGACCGACCGAGTCAGGCGGTAGGTGACGTTGTAGCGGGATCGCCTGGCCCTTGGCCTGGCCCTAAGCATGCGCACGGGGATTTTAGCGTCCAGGCCCTATGAAACGACGATGAGGCCCGGGGGGTTACGCAACCACCAGCCGGGCCTCATGAAAATCAGAGCTGCGAAACCGGTGTCTACCTCACGGACTGGTGCTCGGAAATGTGTTACCGGTGTGCGAACCGATAACGATCGATAAAATCGCCCAGGCCGCGCTCGCGATGAAGCCAATGATGCCGAGGATCAGGCCGGCAAGGGCCAGACCGCCCCCACTGACGGTGCCGGCGCTCGCGGCAATCCGCTGGCGTGAGATGAATCCCATGATCGCGGCGGCAGGACCAAGGATGATGCCGAGGCACAGCGGCCAGAAGCAGACCAATGACAGGATGCCTGCGATGAGAGCGCCGATCGCAAGACCGTCGGTCCGAGGGCCGGCGACAGCCGCTCCCGTGTAGCCCATCGGCGGCGGCGGCACATAGCCTCCCGCGGGCGGTGGCGATGGGACGAAGCCTCCACCGGGCGGCGGCGGCGGCGGCGGTGGAGGAGGCGGCGGCGGGGGTGTAAAACCTCCACCCAGAGGCGGCGGCGGGGGTGTAAAACCTCCACCCGGAGGCGGCGGCGGCAAATCGGACATCTAACTCCTCCTTGCGCCGCTTCCGCGGCGCACTACCCCTTTTCGAAGCTGCGGATTATCCATGCCTGCATCGCCAGCGCATACGCCGAGGTCACCAGAACACCGACGCCACACGCGATCGATCCAATCGAGCCGACGAAACTGGCGGCGATCAGCATAAGGCCGGCAATCAGAGTGTGGTTCACATTCGATCGAGATCGCCGGACGACCGCTCGCACATCGATTCCGGCGGCCACTCCCGCCCTGTCGGTGGCGAGCACGATGGCGGGCATCATGAAGTTGAGGGCCAGGCTCAGCACGGTGATCACGCTGAAGCCGACAAGGTTCAAGAGCACCGCGGCCGCAATCAGGCCGCTGTTTGCGGAACCTTGTCCCTGGTTCACCGACAGCGCAAGCGCAGGAACGAAGATCGCGAGGGCGATCACCACGATCACCAGCGTGTAGATAAATTCCACCGCGAAGAGTCGAAGGCCTCGGCCGATGTAGCTCAGGTTGGCCGGCGCAAGCCTGTCCTCTCCCGCCCGCAGCCTGTCGAGCGAAGCAAGCATCCAGCCCAGCCCGTTGATCGAGCCGATGATCGGAATCAAAAGGGTGAGCGCGATGATCAGCAGTTTGGAGACCCAGTCGGGATCGCGAAACGGCCAGGTGAAGGCCTCGGTGATTCGGTCCACGCGTTGCTACCCCAAGGTCGGTGTGGCCGAGGCGGCCGCAAGCACGGGCGGCTCCGGCCTGCGCAGGCTCACCGCAGCAGTGATCTCGCGATGACCACCCGCTGGATCTGGTGGTCCTCCCACGCCTTCGGCGTGGGGGCCCCAGTGGAATGGTGCCCTGTGCCAATCAACGTAGAAGTGACCGAGCAATTACTACCCGTTGGATCTGGTTTGTGCCCTCATATATCTGTGTGATTTTGGCGTCACGCATCATTCGCTCCACCGGGTAATCCGAGATGTAGCCGTAGCCGCCGAGCAGCTGCACACAGTCGGTGGTCACCTTCATCGCCATGTCCGATGCGAACAGCTTGGCCATCGCCGCGATCTTGGTGAGGTCCGGAGCCTTGGCGTCCACCTTTGTCGCCGCTCGATAAACGAGGTGCCTTGCAGCTTCGATCTGCGTGGCGATGTCGGCGAGCATGAACTGGATGCCCTGGAAGCTGGCAATCGGTTGACCGAACTGTTTTCTCTCCTTGACGTAGTTCAGCGCGTAGTCAAATGCGCCCTCTGCGATTCCTAGTGCCTGCGCCCCGATGCCGGGCCGCGATCGGTCGAGCACGGCCAGGGCGAGCTTGAAGCCCGTGCCTTCTTCGCCGAGCCGGTTGGCAACCGGCACCTTGACGTCTTCGAAAACCAGCTGCGCCGTCGGAAAGCCGCGAATGCCGAGCTTGTGTTCGAGCTTGTCAGCCTTCCAAGGGCTGGTCTCGCGCTCGAGCACGAAGGCGGAAATGCCGCGTTGGTTCGCTTCAGGATCGGTCTGCGCGAACACGACGAGTGTTCCAGCAATGCTGCCTCCGCTGATGAACTGCTTCGTGCCGTTCAGCACGTACTCGTTGCCGTGACGCACGGCGCGCGTCTTCATCGCGGCGGCGTCTGAACCGCTGCCGGTCTCCGACAGCGCGTAGGCGGCGACCTTCTCTCCAGAGGCCAGCGGCGGGCACAGCCGCTTCTTCTGCTCCTCCGTGCCGGCGACCAGGATGGGATATGCGCCGAGTGCCTGGACGGCGAGGATCAGCGATGAGGTCGCGCACGCTTTGGCGATCTCCTCGATGCCCATGCAGATCGATACGCTGGAGCCGGAGATCCCGCCGTACT
The DNA here is from genome assembly GCA_036569865.1 of Candidatus Dormiibacterota bacterium. GTDB lineage: Bacteria > Chloroflexota > Dormibacteria > Dormibacterales > Dormibacteraceae > Palsa-872. The sequence goes on along the minus strand of DATCPW010000117.1, from coordinate 3,127 downwards.
GCTCCGGGAAGGGGATGCCCAGGATGCCGTTGTCCGCGAACAGCTTCTCGATGTCCTTCGGGTATTCAGACTTTTCGTCGATTTCTGCGGCCCGTGGGGCGACCTTGTCCTGGACGAGCTCCCGGATCGTGTCCCGAATCGCAATCTGCTCTTCCGAGAAGTCAAAGTCCATGCGCGGAGATTACAGGGCCCTAGTGCTGCCGGGCAGCAAAATCTCTACCTGAGGACTTCTCGCGCTATGACGACTCGCTGGACTTGGTTTGATCCCTCATAGATCTGGAGGGCCTTGGCGTCACGCACGTGGCGCTCGAACGGGCTTCCCGACATGGTGCCCTCCTCCCCAGCCAGCTGAACTCCATCCAGCGCGAGATCCATGGCCGTGTCGGTGCAGTGCAGCTTGGCCATCGACGCCTGCCGCGTGAAAGGCCGCCCGAGGCTGCACAGCCACGCCGCGTGGTAAGCCAGCAAGCGCGCGGACTCCAACCGTGTCGCCATGTCCGCGAGCATGAATTCTTCGCCCTGCCCGCGCTCTCGCTCCAAGAGCAGCGACCGAGACTCGTCGAGCGCTGCCTGCGCAATCCCGAGCGCTTGGCCAGAGATCCCGATCCGCCCGGAATCGAGTGCCCTCATCGCCACGGTGAAGCCCTGGCCTTCAGCCGCCAGGCGGTTGGCGGCGGGGACCACCACGTCTTCGAGGATGAGCTCGCCTGTGGGCGAGCCGCGCAACCCCATCTTCTTGAAGAGCTGGCCAACGCGAACGCCAGGAGTGTCTGCAGGCACAACAAAAGCGCTGACTCCGGCTGCCCGCTCATCCTCGCGCCCGGTCCGAGCAAACACGATGTACAGGCCGGCCCGGCCAATCGTGGTGATGAATACCTTTGTTCCGTTGAGCACGTACCGATCGCCGTCGCGGCGGGCGCTCATCTGAAGTGAGGCCGCGTCCGACCCTGATGCGGGCTCGGTCAGTGCGAAGGCGCCCAATAGCTCTCCAGATGCAAGTGGCGGCAGCCACCGTCTCTTCTGCTCCTCGGTGCCGAACAGCAGAATCGGTTCGCTACCCACGCTCGTGTGGACATCCACGATGACCGAGGTGGAAGCGCACGCCTGGGCCAGCTCTTCGATGCAGACGGCAAAGGCGATGGCATCCAGGCCGGCCCCGCCGTATTCCTGTGGGATCAGCACGCCCATCAGCCCCGCTTCTTTGGCCGCCTCGATGGCTTCGTCGGGGAATCGATGGTCGCGATCGACCTCGGCCGCGTGAAGCCGGACCACGCCCTGCGCCACTTCGCGGACGGCGTCTCGGAAGCTAGCTTGTTGGGGCGCCAGATCCAGGTCCACTGACGGCAAACTAGAATAGGGAATCGGCCATGGAAGCAGGACCTAGATACCTCGAAGGCACGACAGTCGGGAGCGGACGCGACATCATCGGGGTGCGGCGAGATCGCATTGCGGACATTATCGGCACAGGTCGCGAGATTATCTCGAGGGCCAAGGCCGAGAAGCTGCTACCCGAGACGATCACCGGCGCCACCGCGGCGCTGCTGGTCACCATCGCGGGCTATGGCGAGCCTTTGTCAGAAGGCCAATGGCGCGAGCTCGCCGGAGTCGTGGGCGGCATCATGCGTGACAACACGTATGCGGATCTGGCCCGCCTTCGGACGTTGATCACCCAGGAGCAGTTTTTCAACGTGGCGCGCAACCAGGGTTATGGTCGTTTCATCCGGCGGCTCGATGACGGTCGCTGGGTGTGCGAGCTCGCCCCCAAGCTGGAAGACCTCCCTGACGAATAATCGCCTGGTCTCAGCCCTGCGGTCGCGCCCGATGCGCGTGGTGGTCGCGGCGATCTTCACTCTCGTGATTCTCAGCCCGGCCGGTGTGGTCTTCGCGGTGGTGTGGACCACCCCTTACCTGAGCACGCCGACACCTGTCCAGGAAGCGGCCCCGACGGGACCCGTAAGAGTCCTCCCTGCGCCAGACGTCCAGCCGGGCAGCCTGCCCGCGACGCCCGTCAACATCTACGCCAACATCATGTCGGGCGTCGTGCCATGCCCACTATGCAAGCTCCCGCCTCGCGTGTATGTGCCCAACAGCGGAGCCGGGACCGTGGACGTGATCAACCCGTTGACGTTCAAGGTTATCGACCATTTCGCAGTCGGCTCGATTCCCCACCACATCGCCCCGGCGTGGGACATGAGCGCGCTCTACGTCGACAACGATGGCTCGAGCAGCCTGACGAAGATCGACATCCACACGGGCAAGCCCGCCGGCACAATCTCGATTCCGTTTCCTTACAACCTTTACTTCACGCCTGACGGCACCAAAGCGATCGACGTAGTTGAGCGGCTGCAGCGCATCGAGTTCCGCGACCCCCACCATGGGTGGAGGCTGCTGGGCTCGGTTGCGATCCCCTGGGCCGGAGCCGATCACCTCGACTTCAGCGCCGACGGCAGCTATCTCATGATCTCGACCGAGTACACAGGGATGCTCGCGAAGGTCGACGTGGTCCACATGAAGCTCGTCGGAGCCGTGCATGTCGGCGGGCTGCCGATCGACGTCAAGCTTTCGCCCGACGGCACTGTCTTCTACGTGAGCAATCAAGGCCGCATGGGTGTCTCGGTGGTCGACCCGATCGCGATGAAAGAGATCCAGTTCATACCCACCGGGAAGGGTGCCCACGGTTTCCAGGTTTCTCGCGACGCCAAGTCGCTGTACGTGTCGAACCGGCTAGAAGGTTCGATCTCGGTAATCGACTTCGCGACCCGAAAGGTGGTCGCCAAGTGGTTCATCCCCGGCGGCGGCAGTCCCGACATGCTGCAGATCAACCCCGCAGGCACGCAGCTGTGGGCGTCAGGCCGCTACAACGCAGTGGTTTATGTGATGAGCACCGTCACAGGAAAGCTGCTCGCCAAGATCCCAGTCGGCTCGCAAGCTCACGGCCTGACCTACTTCCCGAATGTGGGCCTCCACAGCCTCGGCCATAACGGCGTGTACCGCTAGCGCGGTTATAAGAGGGAACCAGTCGGTTCCCTCTCATCGAGCGTGCGGCTCCGCCGCAGGCTCTGCTCTCCTTCCCGGGATTGGATTTATTGAAATTAGTTTCTCGACGCCAAGGGTGGGAGTGTGGGAA
>DATCPW010000116.1:0-20892 GCA_036569865.1 Candidatus Dormiibacterota bacterium | reverse complement strand
GACTGGGAGTGGAAGGGACAAAGTCATGGCCGGGGGGACCCCGGCCAACCCTGCCGCGCTAGTTCAGCGAAGGGTGCTCGACAGGAGGACTCCGTTCGCCCAGTAGGTGCCTGTGGCTCCCGCCGGCAGCAGGTCGTAGGTCCGATCACCTGAGTAGGGAACCAGCTCCCACAGCTTGATCGTCGAACCGTCGAGCTGGTCGCCGGCGGCGAGTGAACCGAGCGCGCGTCCGTCCGCGGTCTTGTGGCCGGGCGACACGAGCAGCTCGCGGCCGTCGGCGAGCACCAGGTGCACCATCAGGTGACCGGCCGGGACCTGCGTGCTCCCGACCTCGAGCACCGCTGCTGCCACCCGGTTGCCGTCGCGGTCCGCAGTCCAAACCACCATCCCGGGCTTGATGTCGACGACCCGCACCGCGCCGCCGGGCGTGGCGATCAGCGTGCTCGCGGCCAGGCAGATCGGGCAGGGCGGCGGTCCGGAGGCGGTCCGAGAGGTGACAGTGATCACGCCGTCGACGCGCACGGTGCCCTTGACCAGCTCGATGGTGGACTGGTCTTTCGAACGCGCCCGGAACTCGAATGAGTACTCATTTCCGTTCTGCGTCAGAACCTGGGCGTTGAGCAGCTTGTAGGCGCGGTAGAGGGTCAACTTCTGCGCGTCGGAGAGATCCCCGCTGGGCAGATGCTCGTGGGCCACGATCGCGGCGTAGAGATCGACCTGGGCGCGGATCTTCGGGTATTCGGTGATCGCGTTGGCCTGCTCGCCACCCTCGCGGACGACGGGATAGAAGTCGGGATCGCAGTAGACCGGCGCGCCCAACGAATCAATGACCTTGAACTTGAGCTCGTAAACGCTGAGGGGAGTGCCGACCGGGCTGGGCGGCGCCGAGCCGCACGCGACCAGCAGCATGGCGCCCACCGAAGCCACCACGCGCCTCCGTACCACCGCCCGCCAGAGCCGCTTTTCAGTCTGCATCGCTGCTTATCAATACGCGCCGCCATCCATTCCGGTAACGCGCGGAACCAAACGTACCCATCCAGCGTATTGGTATGAGATGGGGAGGGCGCAATCCGAACCTATAATCGCCTCGATGGGGAGGATCCTCCTTTGGCAACCGATGTAGTAACCCGGGTTGCCGAAGCCGTCATGTCCAACGTTGGACGGGCGATTGTCAACAAGGAACACGAGGTCCGCTACTGCCTCGTCACCCTCCTGTGCGAAGGCCACCTCTTGATCGAGGACGTGCCCGGCGTGGGCAAGACGATGCTAGCCAAGGCGCTCGCGCGCTCCCTCGACTGCACCTTCCGCCGCATCCAGTTCACTCCCGACCTGCTCCCGTCCGACATCACTGGCGTCCGCGCGTTCAACCAGAAGGTCAGCGATTTCGAATTCAGGCCGGGGCCCGTCTTTTCCCAGATCCTGCTCGCCGATGAGATCAACCGCGCCAGCCCGAAGACGCAGGCCGCCTTGCTCGAGGCGATGGAAGAGCGCCAGGTCACCATCGATGGGGACACGCACGCGCTGCCCAAGCCCTTTATGGTCATGGCGACGCAGAATCCGGTCGAGTATTCGGGGACGTTCCCGCTTCCCGAAGCGCAGCTCGACCGATTCCTGATGAAGGTGCGGCTTGGTTATCTGACCGAGAAGGAAGAGGCGCACCTTCTGGGCCAGCACAAGGTGGAGTCACCGATGCTCGAGCTGCAGCCGGTCGTCTCGCCGAACGAGCTGAAGGCCGCGCAGAGTGCTGTGCGGGAGGTGTTCGTCAAGCCAGAGCTTCGCGAGTACATCGCACGGCTGGTCGGCCGCACGCGCGGCAACCCTGAGGTTGCACTTGGCGCGAGCACGCGCGGGACGCTAAACCTCTATCACGCGAGCCAGGCCCTGGCCGCCGTTCTGGGCAGGACCTATGTGATCCCCGACGACATCAAGTCGCTGGCCGAACCGGTGCTTGCGCACAGGATCATCCTCAGGCCGAACGCCGAGATGCAGGGCCAGAGCGCCGGCAAGCTGGTGGCGAGCCTGCTCGAGCGGGAGCATGTTCCACAGATGGCGTACGACGGGTAGCCCCAACGACGCTGGTTCCTAGATGAGCAAGGTCGCCCTGGCCCTGTCGATCGGTCTTCTCCTCTTCTTCACGTGGCTCACCGGCGTGAAACCTGCCTATGGGTTCGCGTATGCCCTCAGCCTCTTGTTCGTCGTCGCCTGGGCGTGGCCGCGGTTGGCCATCCGCAATCTCACCCTGTCGCGCAAGCTCGACCCCGGCACACCCACTGTTGGCGAACCCTTCGAAGAGGTGATCGAGGTGCGTCGGCGCGGTTTCGCCCCCGCGCCCTGGGTGGAGGTCCGCGACCTCAGCGGAATCGCCGACTACCAGCCGGGCCGCGTAATCTCGGTCGGTCACGACCCCGTCGTCTGGAAGACGCGTGGCCTCTACCGCCGCAGGGGCTGGATGACCTTCGGTCCCACGTCCGTCCGGGTCCGAGAGCCGTTCGGTCTATTCACCCGAGAGAAGAAGATCGGCCAGCGCTCTTCGGTGCTCGTTTATCCCCGGGTCAGGCCGATTCCGGACCTGACCACGCCAAGCGCGCAGCAGGTCGGTAACTCGCCGACCTTCGGCGCATGGGCGGACTATCCGCCGGAGACCGGCGGAGTCCGCGATTACACGACGGGCGACAGCTTCGGCCGCATCCACTGGGCGCTCTCGGCGCGGCACGGCCGGCTGATGTCGAAGACATTCGAGCAGCCTTTGACGACCGACCTGTGGATCCTGCTCGACCTCGACAAGAACGTGCATTTTGGCGAAGGCGAGGAGTCGACGATCGAGTACGGAATCAGCCTGGCCGCGTCAATGGCTTCACAGGTCCATAGCCGGGGCCGGCAGGTTGGACTGATCGCCAACGATGCAAAAGGCACCATCCTCGAACCACACCGAGCCATACGGCAGGACAGGCTGATCCTGGACTATCTCGCTGTAGCGCAGGCCGATGGACGGGTGCCGCTCACCAAGACGCTCGCCTGGGATCGAATCCGCCGCCTGCCGCGTCGCGCCACCGCAGTGATCACGCCAAGCGCCGACCCCGAGTGGGTGCGTCTTCTGCAAGCGGCGCGAGGACGGCGCTCGAGCATGATGGTTTTCTACCTCGACACCGCCAGCTTTGGCGGTCCCGATCAAAACCCGAGCTTCGACCTCGGGCAGGACGTCGACCTGTACGTCGTCCGTAGTGGTGACGACTTCGCGCGCTTGGTGAGGACTCGAGATGCACTCCGCATCGGCTAGCACCTTCGAACCCGGCCTGTGGCCAGGCAGGCTCTGGACCCGCACCCGTGCCTCCATGACCGGCGCTGCCGCGTGGTCCGCGGTCCTCGTCCTGCTCTTGACGCTGATGATCGCCCGGTCGACCGCCACCGCCGCGTGGGTGCCCGGCATCGATCCGGTGGTGCCGGTGGCGCTCGCCGGTGCGGTGTTGATGGGTGTGCTCGCCGTTCTGCCCGTGCCTTGGCCCGCAGGCCTGGTGGCCGGTTTGTTGTTGGGCCCGCTCGCCGCCCTGAATGCCTCATGGCCGCAGCTGCATGCGGTGCATCCGGGAGACCCATTGTCTATTGGCCTGGCCGGAGCGTGGTGGACGCGTCTCAACGGTGGCGTAATTCCGGGAGACCCCTTGGGCTACGGGGTGTCGGACGACGCGTCGCTATACCTCTTCCTGATCAGCCTCTTGATGTGGGTCGCCGGAGGCTGGCTGAGCTGGTGCGTACTGAGATGGCATCGGCCTCTGCTCGGTCTGGTGCCCGGCGCTGCGGCGTTTGCCACCAACCTGCTCAACTCCGCCAACCAGAGCGGTTACACGCTGGTGATCCTCGGGCTCACGCTGGCGCTGCTGCTCTGGACCAACTACACAACGTCCGTTGCCAGCGTGATGCGCGCCCGCGTCAAGCTGACCGGCGACGCGCGCTGGGATTTTTGGGAGAGCGGACTCGTGGCGATGGTCGGGTTGATCTTTCTCGCGTTGCTGCTTCCGCCGCTCTCCACCGAAGACCGGACAACTCAGATGCAGGCGAGCGCCTTTTCGAGCTGGGCCGCGCTGCAACAGCGGCTCAACAACGGCGGCTCGCGCGGCCCGGGCATCGGTCCAAGCACGACTGGCTTCTCGACAGAAGTCAGTCTGGGCGGTTCGCTGAAGAGGAGTCACGCCATTGTGTTCACGTACACGTATCCCGGGCAGACCGGCCTCACGTATTTTCGCGGCGTCAACATCACGGGGACGTCTCTGGAGCAGTGGCGATATTCGGACTCACCCCGCTACGTGACCGGAGTAGGCAGCGAGACGGTCCCCCAGTACTCCGAGAAGTATCAGAAGCTCGGCCTGACCACCTTCACCGTCAACATGCTCACGCCTCCCGGCGGTGGTAACCAGGACATCCTCTTCTACCCCGGCATCTTCTACATGTCCGACCGCGACACCCTGGTGAGCCAGGTTCAGCCGGTCGCCGACAACAAGATCACCACCGTCGATCGCTTGTCGAGCCTCAAGCCGCCGGTGTCAAACGGGTCTTACATCATGACGACGCAATATTCGTTCGCGACCGAAGATGACCTCAACCAGGCGGGCACCGCTTACCCCGATTGGCTTAGCAACTACCGCTACCCTCCGGCTCAGGGTTACCGCAGCGCCGAGGTCCTCGGCAAAATTCATCAAGTTGCGCTCGAGGTAACGACAAGGGCGAATGCCCAGACGCCTTACCAGAAGGCCAGCGCGATCGAGGCCTTCCTGCGGACGTACAAATACACGCTGACCCCGCAAGCGACTCCGCAGGGCCGGGACCCGATCGACTTCTTCCTGTTCACCTCCAGGGAGGGCTACTGCGAGTTTTTCGCCACGGCGATGGGGGACATGCTCCGAAGCCTGGGGATCCCGACGCGGCTGGTCAACGGGTTCGGGCCTGGTCAATTCGACGTGCTCCGCCACTCGTACGTCGTACATGAAGATGACGCGCATACCTGGGTCGAGTCGTACTTTCCCGGCTACGGATGGATCACATTCGAGCCGACGCCCGACAACTTTTACTCCCCAGTCCACCGCGGCGCGGTAGGCACCCCGTGCGTCAGTGAAGCCCAGTGCAACCCACAGAGCACGCCTGGCCAGACTGGCAACCCGACTGGGCATCCAACTCCGACGCCCAAGGGCCCCGTTCTCGATCCCGGCAACACTCGTGGCGGCACGGGCCCGGGCTTCACCTTCCGCATGCCAGACGCCCTGACGCTGACGAAGATCGCCGGCATCATGCTCGCGTTTGTGTTGGTGCTGCTTGCCGCCGCCGCCCACTACCTGCGGCCGCGGTCGGTCACCCTCGCCTGGAAACGCACCCTGGCCCTGGCCCGGATGGCCGGCGCTGAACGGCGGCCGGGTGAGACGCCTCTCGAGCTCGCGCGGCGCATCGCCGGAAGGTTCCCCGAGGCGTCTGACGCCATGCGCTTGCTCGCCGACGGCTTCGTGGTGTCGGCCTATGCGCCGCCGGAGCTCGCGCCGAGCGCGCGGGCCTCGGTCCTCGAGGCGTGGGCCGCGCTTCGCCCCCTGCTCCTGCGGCGCGTGGCGTCGCGCCTACACCTCACCAGGGCCTAGTCCAGTGTCCCGGGGTGGGACACTTGGTGCGTGACTGAGGCAGGCGTGGCGGGGCGAACGTACCCGCCGGTCACGTTCGAGATCGACCCAGCGCGCGTCGCGGCCTATGCCAGGTCGATCGGAGCCGACCCCGCGGCTGGCGTGCCACCAACATTCGCCGCCGTCTACTCGCTCGGTGCCACCGCGCCGCAACTGTTCCAGGATCCGGAGGCTGCCATCGATTTCGCCAAGCTCCTGCACGCGGAGCAGGAGTTCGAATGGATGCGTCATCCGCAGCCAGGAGAAACCGTCACCTCGCAGGGGCGGATCGCATCGGACATGCGCCGGCGCGGCATTCGCTTCGTGTCGTTCGAGACTGAGACGAAAGGGACGGACGGCGACGGCATATGCAAATCTCGCGCGCTGTTCGTGATCCGCCAATGACGCGAACCGTGACCTTCACCAAGGAGCAGATCGCCGCCTACGCCGAGGCTTCGGGCGACCACAACCCGATCCACCTCGATGACGGCTTCGCGCGCTCGGTCGGTCTGCCTGGAGTCATTGCCCACGGCATGCTGCAGATGGGTATTGCGGGCACGATCGCCGCCGAGGCCGCCGGCGGAGGCGAGCACCTTCGACGTCTTGTGTGCAGGTTCGCGGGGATGGTGGTGCCTGGCGACATCGTCACCTTCAGCGCCGAGCCTGCAGGTCCCGGCAAGCTGGAGGTACGCGCTATCAATCAGCGCGGAGAGGCGGTCCTCACCAAGTCTTCAGCAGAGTACGTTAGCCGCGCATGACGCTCGACTTCTCACCATCTCCGGAGCAGGAGGCGATCAGACAGCTCGCTCACGAGTTCGCCGAAAAAGAGATTCGCCCGGTCGCGGCGTATCACGACGAGACCGAGGAATTTCCGTACGAGGTGGTCAAGAAGGCGCACAGGCTCGGCCTGACTCCTGCTGCCTTCCTCCCTGAGGAATACGGCGGCCAGAACCTCGACTTTCTGACCGAGCTCATGATCAACGAGGAGCTCCACTGGGGCTGCGCCGGCATTGCGGTGTGCATCCAATCGATGGCGCTCGCGATGGCCGGGATACGCGCGAGCGGGACCGAGGAGCAGAAGAAGCGCTGGCTGCCCGAGTTCACGAACCCCGACAAGCTGGTGCTCGGCGGCCTCGGTTTGACGGAGCCTGACTCCGGATCAGACGCGCTTGCGATGAAGACGCGGGCAACGCGCACGGGCGACAGCTACGTGCTCAACGGCACGAAGCAGTTCTGCACGAACGGCGGCATCGCCGACTACCACGTCATCTACGCGAACACCGACCCATCGAAGGGCCCGGCGGGTATCGCATCGTTCCTTGTGCCCAAGGGCACCCCTGGGATGCGGATGGGACGGAAGGAACAGAAGCTGGGCGTCCGCGCGAGCCACACTGCGCAGGTCATCTTCGAGGACTGCGAGATCCCACTCGACCACCGCCTTGGGGGTGAGCCCGACGCCGAAAACGCGGGGCCAGGCGCCCTCGGCGCGCTGATGACGCTCGAGGCCACACGACCCGGCGTGGCCGCAGGCGCGCTGGGCATCGCTCGCGCGGCCTATGAGTTCGCCTTGGACTACGCGCAGGACCGCAAGCAGTTCGGCAAGCCGTTGTGGCAGCACGAGGCGATCGGCTTCAAGCTCGCCGACATGGCGATGAAGATCGATGCGGCGAGGCTCCTCATCTGGCGTGCCGGCTGGATGGCGACGCAGGGCCAGCCGTTCGAGCGGGCGGAGGGTTCGATGGCCAAATGCTTCGCCGCGGACGTTGCGATGGAGGTCACCACCGACGCCATCCAGGTCCTGGGCGGTTACGGATATATAAAGGAGTACCCGGTCGAGAAATGGTTCCGCGATGCCAAGATCTACCAGATCTGGGAGGGAACCGCGGAGATTCAGCGGCTCGTCATCTCGCGCGCGATCTCCGGCTCACGCGGAACCATCAGGTTGAGGGGGTAAGGGATGTTCGACCTATCGGGAAAAGTGGCAATCGTCACCGGCGCTTCGCGCGGCCTCGGCCGTCAGGATGCATTGACCCTCGCGCAGGCGGGAGCCGACGTCGTGATCACGGACATTCTCGTCGAGGACGACCCTGACCTTCAGAAGTCCGCGGAGGAGCTGGGCTCGGCCCTCGCCCAGTACGCCACGTCGCAGGGTTGGGTGCATACGAATCAGACCGCGGAAGAGGTTCGCAAGATGGGACGCCGCTCGGTGGCGATCAAGATGGACGTGACCAATCGCGAGCAGGTCCGCGAGGTGTTCAAGAAGGTCAAGGACGAGTTCGGCCGCATCGACATCCTTGTGAACAATGCCGCGACGCTCGACAACGCGGCGCAGATCCAGAACATGAGCTACGAACTCTGGGACCGCGACATCAAGGTCAACCTCACCGGTGCGTTCAACTGCACCAAAGAGGTCTGGCCTTACATGATCGAGCAGAAGTGGGGCAGGGTGATCTTCATGGCCTCGGTCGCCGGCACGATGGGCGGGTTCGGACAGGCCAGCTACTCGGCGTCCAAGATGGCTGTCATCGCGCTCGCCAAGACTGCTGCTCTAGAGGGCGGCCGCCACAACATCACGGCCAACGCGATAGTGCCGGGCATCATCGGCACCGAGGCTTTCAACATGGGCAACCCCGACATGAACGAGCGGATCATGAAGCGCACAGTCTTCAAGCGCCCGGGCGAGCCGAAGGACATCTCACACGCCATCGCATTCCTCTGCTCCGACGAAGCGAGCTACATCACGGGCACTGCGCTCGAGGTGGCGGGCGGCATCCCACTGTTCACCTTCTAAATCGAACGTTGGGTGACTGCGTCGACGTCAAGCGCGACGGTGCGATCGCGCGTGTGGTCATGCATCGCAAGGGCAACAACGGCATCGCCGAGGACTTGATGTCGGAGCTTTCGGAGGCCTTCAGGGAGCTCGGTGAGAACCCGGAGGTGCGGGTCATAGTGCTCTCCTCCGAATACGAGAAATACTTCAGCGTGGGCGCCGACCTGACCATGCTCGCGGGCATCGATCGCGAGGCGTCCGACGCCACCGACCAGGTCGCCGGCTTCATGAAGCGGATGAACGCTCACTTCTCGGCCATCGACAGCTGCCCGAAGCCGGTCATCGCGGCTATCAACGGCCACGCCCTGGGCGGCGGCAGCGAGCTCACCCTCTGCTGCGACTTCCGGGTCATGGTCGAGGACGGGCGCTCGAGGATCGGCCAGACGGAGTCCTCGCTGGGGATCATCCCCGGAGCCGGCGGCACGCAGCGGCTGCCGCGACTGATCGGCAAAGCCAGGGCGATGCGCTACCTCATCGAGTCGACAAGGCTGTCAGCCAAAGAGGCGGAGGCGGTCGGGTGGATCGACCGGGCCGTGGCACCAGATGAGTTCCAGGGCGCCGTCGACGAGCTTGCCGGCAAGCTGTCGCGAGCGGCCACCTTCGCCATCGCGATGATCAAGGATGCGGTGCGGCGGGGCTACGACCTACCGCTGGATCAAGCGCTCGAGATCGAGGCGCACAACTTCGCGCGCGCTGCCCTGAGCACCGACGCCGCGATCGGCATCATGAGCTTCTTAAGCAAACAGGAGCCTGAGTTCACGGGCTCCTGAGGGTTTAGCGCCGACTCTCTCCATTCATGCCGAGCTGCGCGGTGCGGCGGCGCACGATCTCGACCACCTCATCGACGCGCTTCGGGTCGGTGCCAAGGCAGCGAATGACGAGCTCCTTGGTCTCGAAGTTCGGGTATGAGCCGACGGACACATCAGGGAACGTTGCCTCGAGCTCGCGCATCAACGGATAGAACCTTGCCTCGACGGCGAAGGTGAACCGCACCTCGCGGACGGTGGCCGCCGAGCCTTCGGCGAGGAACTCGGGCTCGATCTCTTCGGTGAAGATGCTCTTCAACTCGAGCGGCACTCCCGGGAGGACGAAGAGGCGCTTGCCCTTGACCTCGTAGAGGACGCCAGGCGCCATGCCGCGACGGTTCTTGAACACGTGCGCCGGATCTGCCGGGATCCGTGCCATGCGTAGGTTGCCCTCGGTCACGTCTGGCGAATCGAGGAGCCCGGCCTCGTGCATACGGCGCACGCGACGCTCGATGCGCTGGCGTGTCTCGTCCCAGATGATCAGGTCGCGCCCAAGGACCTCCGCCAGCGATGCAAAGGTCCTGTCATCCGGCGTCGGCCCGAGACCGCCGCTGCTGAACACATGCGTGACCTCGGGGTCGTCGAGCTCTCGCTGAACCTGCTCTACGATCTCGCGTGGCCGGTCGCGGATGGCGCTGATCCGCTTCACCGGATAGCCAAGGATGCGCAGGCGTTCGGCGAGCCAGAACGAGTTGGTGTCCAGCGTGAAGCCGCCCACCAGCTCGTCTCCAATCGCGACGATGCTCGATGACGCCATGCGCTGGACGATACTCGATGGATGGAGCCCGAGCGCCTGCACGGTGTCATCAAAGGAGACGTCCAGGGCGTCGGCTTCCGGTTTTTCCTGATCCGCCGCGCCGAGGCTTTGGGGTTGACCGGCTGGGTGACGAACCGGGACGACGGCGTTGTCGAGTTCGTGGCGGAGGGAAGGCGGCAGGACCTGGAACAGTTGGAGCGAGCCGCCCGCGACGGTCCGCGCATGGCCCGCGTCACCGCGGTGGAGGTCAACTGGTCGGAAGCGACCGGGGACCTCAGCCGCTTCGACATCACCTAGTCCGTGTAACCTAACGCTTCGCGCCGGAACCTAATTCAGCACGAGTGGTAGTGGAGGACGTCGTCACTTAATGGATCCGAATACAGTCCTGTTCGCCGTGGCCGGCGGCGTCGCCGCGGTCCTGTTTGCCATCGTCCTCATCGCCCTGGTCCTGCGCACGCCGCCCGGAAACGACCGGATGAAGGAGATCGCCGCCGCCATCCAGGAGGGCGCCTCCGCGTACCTCAACCGGCAGTACACGGTCATCGCGATCATCGGCATCGTCATTGCGGTGGTGATCGGCTTCTTCATCAACTGGAAGACGGCGGCGCTCTACGTCGTCGGCGCCGTGCTCTCTGCGGCCGCCGGGTACGTGGGCATGAACATCGCAGTCCGCTCCAACCTTCGCACGGCGGAAGCGGCTCGGGGCGGGCTCAACAAAGCGTTGCAAGTTGCCTTCAGAGGCGGCTCGGTGACGGGGTTCATGGTCGTCGGCCTCGGGTTGCTCGGGGTGGCCGGCGCCTATTACGTCTTCAAGGATCCGGACGCCCTCGTCGGCCTCGCTTTCGGCGCGAGCCTCGTGTCGGTCTTCGCCCGGTTGGGCGGCGGCATCTACACCAAGGCTGCGGACGTCGGCGCGGACCTGGTCGGCAAGGTTGAGGCCGGCATTCCAGAGGACGACCCCCGAAACCCGGCGGTTATCGCGGACAACGTGGGGGACAACGTCGGCGACTGCGCCGGCATGGCGGCCGACCTGTTCGAGACCTACGCAGTGACCATGATCGCGGCGATCCTGCTCGGCTCGCTGCTGTTCAAGGACCAGATCGGCTGGGTGATCTACCCGCTGCTCCTTGGAGCCGTCAGCGTCGTCGGGTCGATAGTGGGGACGTTCTTCGTCCGCGTCTTCAACCCCAACTGGATCATGGGCGCGCTGTACGCCGGCCTGTTGGTGGCTGTGGTGATTGCGATCGCCGGCTTCTACTTCGTCACGCAGTACATGACAGGCAACGGATACCTGAAGCCAGGTGGCGGCGTAACGGACCCGAACAACCTCTTCTACGCCGGCCTGATCGGCGTCGTCATCACCGTCTTGATCGTCGCGATCACCGAATACTTCACCGAGACGGCCTACTGGCCGGTGCACCTGATCGCCAAGGCGTCGGTGACAGGGCACGCGACCAACATCATCGCCGGGCAGGCGATCGGAATGATGGCGACAGCCCTGCCGGTGACGGTGATCGGCGTCGGCATCCTGCTCAGCTATAGCTTGGGTGGCCTGTACGGGATCGCGATCGCCGCGACGGCGATGCTGTCGATGACCGGGATCATCGTCGCGATCGACTCATATGGGCCGATCACCGACAACGCGGGCGGCATTGCCGAGATGGCCAACCTACCCGAGTCCGTCAGAACGATCACTGACCGCCTGGACGCGGTCGGCAACACGACGAAGGCGGTGACGAAGGGTTATGCGATTGGTTCGGCCGGGCTGGCGGCCCTGGTCCTGTTCTCCTCGTACACCCAGGAGCTGGCGCGCTCCGGGCACTCGACCAAGTTCGACCTCTCCGACCCGCACGTCATCGTCGGCCTGTTCCTCGGCGGCATCCTGCCCTTCCTGTTCGGCTCGCTCGCGATGCTGGCGGTGGGGCGTGCCGGTGGACTGGTGGTGGAGGAGGTTCGGCGCCAGTTCCGCGAGATCAAGGGGATCATGGAAGGCACCGGCAAGCCCGAGTACGGGACTGCGGTCCGCATCGTGACCGCTGCAGCGCAGCGCGAAATGATCCTGCCTGGCGTCATCCCGGTCATCGCGCCACTCGCGGTGGGCTTCATCCTCGGACCGCAAGCGCTCGGTGGGATGCTGATCGGCGCGATCGTCACCGGGCTGTTCCTTGCCCTCCAGATGACCAGCGGGGGCGCGGCCTGGGACAACGCGAAGAAGTACATAGAGGAAGGCAACCTCGGCGGCAAGGGATCAGAGGCTCACAAGGCCTCGGTGACCGGGGACACCGTCGGCGACCCCAACAAGGACACCGCGGGACCGGCCATCAACCCGATGATCAAGGTCATCAACATCATCGCGATCCTGATCGCGGCGTCGGTCGCCGCCCATCACCTGGTTCAGTAGGGGTACGCCCGCTAGACTCGTCTCGAGAGGGTGGACGACTACCAGAAAGAGATCGCCGACCTCGAACTCCAGGTCGAGCAGCTGGTCGAGGCCGAAGGGGACGCCAAGACCATCGCCGAGCTGTCGATGCAGCTCGAGATACTGAGGGCGATCTACTCGCGTGCGCTCGATCTTCTCGCCCGCGGGCGAACGGATGAAGCGCTGAGGTATGGGCTGCGCATCCAGGGCTACGGCGACTGGACGCTCGACAACGTGTACGCCTTCGTCTACGAACGGTCCGTTGAGTTCGAGTCCAGGGCACACAGCGCCTTCGTCGGTGGCATCAAGACGACCGATTTCGCGCTCCTTCTGAACTCATAATCTGGGGGTATGGAAACCCCGCTCACTCCCCTCGAGTTCGCGCGACGTGCTCGAAAGCTGTACGGCGGGCGCGAGGCTGTCGTCGACGGCGACCTGCGCCTGACCTACGAGGAGTTTTTCGACCGGTGCGATCGATGGTCGGCGGCGCTCCAAGGGCTGGGGGTGAAGAAGGGCGACAGGGTTGCCTATATCGCACCTAACACGCACGAACAGCTGGAGTCGTTCTACGCGGTGCCCCAGATCGGCGCCGTGCTCGTGCCCATCAATTACCGGCTGACTGCTGATGATTTCGTCTACATCACCTCGCACTCGGGCGCCACGGTCCTCTGCGTGCATCCCGACTATCTGGACGCTGTCGACGGGGTCCGTGACCAGCTGGGCGGGGTGGAGCACTTCGTGAGCCTGGGGCCGGCCGGCGGTCGGAAGGGCTGGTTGGAGTACGAGGCCGTTGTGAACAAGTCTGGGCCCGAGTTCAAGCACCCAGAGATCGCCGAGAGCGATCTGCTGACCATCAACTACACGAGCGGCACAACGGCCAAGCCCAAGGGCGTGATGATCACGCACCGGAACGCATGGGCAAACGCCGTCGGCACCCTCGTCCATTTCCATATCACCGTCGGCGACCGGTACCTGTGGACGCTGCCGATGTTCCACGCCAACGGCTGGACGTTCGTGTGGATCATCACGGCCGTAGGCGGCACGCACGTTTGTCTGCCGAAGGTGGAGCCTGCGCGAGTCTTCGACCTCATCCGCGAGGAGAACGTCGGCTGGCTGTGCGCGGCGCCCACGATCCTCATAGCCCTGGCCAACGCGCCTTCGGACGTTCGAGGCGAGGTGCCAAAAGGAGTGCAGGTCATAACGGCCGGCGCGGCGCCGGCGGCAGCGACCATCGAGCGCATGGAAGGGGATCTCGGCTGGGAGGTCACGCAGGTTTACGGATTGACCGAGACCGCGCCCTTCATCACCATCTGCGAGCCCCGGCCGGAGCACAAGAAGCTGGGCACCACCGAGCGGGGCATCGTCAAGGCACTCACGGGAGTCGAGCTCATCACGTCGGGTGAGCTGCGCGTGGTCGACACTGACGGCAAGGATGTCCCGGCGGACGGACAATCCTTGGGCGAGATCGTCGCGCGGGGCAACGTGATCATGCAGGGCTACTACAACGACCCGGAGGCGACCAGGAAGGTCATGGGCGACGGCTGGTTCCACACGGGCGATGCGGCAGTGCTGCATCCGGACGGTTACGCCGAGATCCGAGATCGCATCAAGGACGTGATCATCAGCGGGGGAGAGAACATCTCGAGCCTGGAGGTCGAAGGCGTCCTGCTGCGGCACCCGGCAGTGCAGGAGGCGGCGATCGTCGGCCTGCCTCACGAGAAGTGGGGCGAGGCGCCGCACGCCTACGTCGTTTTGAAGGCGGGGGCGACTGCCACCGAACCGGAGCTGATCAAGCTGTGCCGCGACCGGCTGGCACATTTCAAAGCACCGCATAGCGTGACTTTTGTTCCAGAGCTGCCGAAGACGGCGACGGGAAAGATCCAGAAATACGTCCTGAGAAAGGGAGCCGCCGCAGTCGTCAGGCAGTAGGCATCGGCAGGCCGCGAATCATTCGGTCATTCAGTATTGCCTCGCCGAAGTCGATCCAGTCAGCGGCCTCGGCTTCCGTCGTGCCGCAGTTGGCGCTGAGCCACGCTATCGACCAATCCCGATCATGCCCTGCCTGTGCCTCTGACCTGGCAAAGATCGCAGCGGATAAAAAGGATTCAAGTCTTAGACGTTGGAGTCTGACCCACACGTGGACCAATCGATCGAAATCTTCACGTCGCCGGCGGCGCTTGGCAACCAATCGGCTTCGTTTGCCCATTGCACGATTGTTTCGAACAGTTGTTCCACCGACAACGGGCTTAACCGGAACAAAGCTTTAACAAGCAGTCTGCCTCCTGTGGTGCCAGGCGTGGCTGGCATATGGATGCGTGCAGTGGCCGTGGTGTTGGTAACGGGCTGGGAACAGGGTGTTGGCGGGTGTCTGGCAGACGCCAGGACCGTCCGACGAGGGCATTACGAAACTACAAACTTTCCTTCGAAAATGGGCCCTGTTAAGGGTGTGTTTGTATTGATTTTGAATACGAATTTGGTAGAATACGAACATGCGTTCCGTTGTCGAGTTCGGGTATCAACCAAGCCCCGATTCAACCCCATTTCAAGACATATATGAGGGCCTCCAGCGCTTGCGCGAGGAGGATCTCGAGGCGGTGCCGGCATCGGCGATGGGCCCTGATATGGAAGAGCTACGCCGACTTGGCAACATGCTCGATGCAGAGCTCTCACGGCGCCTCCACCGCTTCGACTCAGGTGGCGGCTACGGGGCCACTCAAACCCTGACCGCCAAGTCGTGGCTGCGCTGGAAGTGCAACTTCTCACCCGCGGCCGCCGCCGGTCGTGTCGCCGTGGCGCGGGAGCTGGCCGACCTACCCCAGACAACGCAAGCGTTCGCCGACGGCGACATCAGCTATGCCCACGCAGCGATGATCGCCAGCACCTCAGAGAAGCTCGGCGACAAGATGGAGAGCAACGCGGAGACGATCCTGGTCACCGCGGCCAAGGAGCTGGACCTCGCTCGTTTGCGAATGGTGACGATCAAGCTCCAGCACCTCATGGACCCCGACTCGGTTCGCGAGGAAGCCAACGAGTCGCACGAGCTGCGCTTCCTTCACTTCAGCCAGACGCTCGATGGCGTCTTTTACATGAATGGGCGATTCGACTCCGAAGCGGGCGCCATCATCCAGACAGCGCTCAATGCGCTCAGCGGACCGCCAACCCCCGACGACAAGCGCACGCCAAAGCAGCGACGCGCTGATTCATTGGTCGAGCTGGCACGCCAGAAGCTGGACAGCGGCACGCTGCCAGGTTGGTGGCCAGAAGCCGCACGTGGCGGTCACCGTATCCATGGCGACCTTGGCCAATCAGCCGGGCTCGCCGGCGGCTGACCTTGAGTGGGCGCAGCCGATTCCAGCCGAGACAGCGCGCCGGCTCGCATGCGACGCCGCCGTCACGCCGATCTTTCTTGGCTCCGAGTCGGCTCAGCCGCGGGCTGGTCAGACCAGCCGTTCGATCAGCGGCTCACAGCGCAGAGCGCTGGTGGTGCGTGATAAGGGCTGCCGGTTTCCAGGTTGCGACCGGCCCGCCGATTGGACGGATGTCCATCACCTGAAGCATTGGGCCGATGGCGGCAAGCACGTGATGGACAACTTGGTTCTTTTGTGCCGCCGGCATCACCGCATGGTTCACGAAGAAGGCTGGCAGCTGGTCATCACCGCCGAAGGCAACATCGTCGCGCTTATGCCTGACCGATTCGCTTTCGGGTCAGTTCCACCGTAAGTAGCGGACGGCGTCCGCCCGTGCCTGTGCTGAAGAAGCAATTAACAAGTCTTCTGGCTCACCACCAGGCGCGCCTCCTGGCCACCCGCCTGTAATAGAGATCCTCAACCCACCGAACAGGCGGCACTAAATACAACGAACCGAGCAACGCCCACCCAGCGCCAAGCTCCGTCAGCACCCGGTTGATCGCCGCCGCCCCCTCAAACTTCCTCCCACTCGACTCAACCGCCCACGTCGCCCGATCGACCTCCCCCCGCGTCAACCCCAAAGACTCAATCAGCCCCTCCACCTGATTGGCGCGCACCGAAATCCGCCCACGACGGTCCCGCCTCTCCACCCACCGGGCCAACCGAGTGCAAAACTCGCACTCCCCGTCGTAAACCAGGGTCACCCGGCCATCCACCACCCTCCGAAACTACACTGACACGTGAGATGGGGGGCCTCGATCTGCCGGAGCGCTACAACGTCGGCGCCGACCTCCTCCACCGCAACCTGAAGACGCGAGCGTCTAAAGTCGCCATCCACTCAGCCGCCGGTGACGTCACCTACGGCGTCCTCTGCAAGCTGGCCTGCGGCGCCGCCCGCACCCTCACCGACCTCGGCGTACGCCGCGAGGAGCGAGTCCTGATCGTCGCCTACGACAGCCCGGGTTGGGTCGCCGCCTTCCTGGGCGCGATCTGGATGGGCGCCGTTCCCGTCCCCGTCAACCCCCTCCTCCAGCGCAGCGAGGATTACGACCACTTCCTCGACGATTCCCTGTCCCGTGTCGTGGTGGTGGACGGCGCTACCGAAGAGAAGCTGACCGAGGCCGCGCACCGCGCCCACACCACGCCCACCGTGCTGCGCGCCGACCAGATCTCTCCCGGCCCCGACGTTCCGGTGGCCCCAACGCGAAAGGACGACATGGCCTTCTGGCTCTACAGCTCCGGCTCGACCGGCAAGCCGAAAGCAGTCGTCCACCTGCAGCACGACATCCCTTACACGTGCGTGACGTACGGAGAGCAGGTCCTCGGCATCACGGAGCGCGATATCACCTTCTCGACCACCGGCCTCTTCCACGCCTATGGGTTCGGCAACAACCTCACCATGCCTTACTGGGTAGGCGCCTCAACGGTCCTTCACGCCGGACGTAACACCCCGGCCACTGCCCTGGACACCATCGAGAAGCGCCGCCCAACGCTCTTTTTCTCAGCCCCAACCCTCTACAACGCGATCCTCAACTTCGAAGGCTCGAAAAACCGCGACCTCTCCTCGATCCGCCACTGCGTCGCAGCGGCCGAAGCGCTGCCTGCGGAGGTCTGGCGCCGGTGGAATGACGCCTTCGGGCTCACCATCCTGGACGGAGTCGGCTCCACCGAGATGCTGCACATCTACTGCTCCAACCGCTTGGACGATGTGCGGCCCGGTTCCAGCGGCAAGCCGGTCCCCGGCTACGAGCTGAAAATCCTCGACGATGCAGGCAACGCACTGCCACCAGGCCAGGCCGGCGACCTGTACGTGAAAGGCGACAGCGCGCTGGCCCTCTACTGGGCGCAGCACGAAAAGTCCAAACGCTCGGTGTTGGGCGAATGGTTCTTCAGCGGCGACAGGTACCGCATGGATGAGGATGGCTTCTACTGGTACGAGGGACGGTCCGACGACATGATCAAGGTGAGCGGCCTGTGGGTTTCGCCGATCGAGATCGAGTCAGCGCTGCTCGAGCACCCTGCGGTCGGCGAGAGCGCGGTGGTAGGCATCGACGTCGAAGGTTTCACGAAGATCAAGGCCTTCGTCATCACCAAGGGCGCCGTCAGCGCCGACGACACGCTGGTGGCCGAGCTCCAGGAGCATTGCAAGAATCGGCTCCAGCGGTATCAGTTCCCTCACCTGATCGATTTCGTGCAGGAGCTGCCGAAGACGGCGACCGGCAAGATCCAACGCTACAAGCTGCGCGAGCCCGCTCGCGAAACGGCGAATACGCAAGTGGCGAATTAGGTGCCGAAGAAGATCGCCGTCCTACCTTGCGACGGAGCGGGGAAGGAGGTCGTCCCCGAAGCGATCAAGGTGCTCCGCGCCGCCGGCGCCGACTACGAGTTCGAGGAGTACGACGTCAACGCCGACGCTTACCTTCGCGACGGCGTCCCCATCACCGACAAGGTGTGGTCGCAGCTTGCAAAGGCGGATTCGATTCTGTTCGGTGCGGTGGGGGACGAACGCGTGAATCACACGGGCTACCTCGCGGGTGTCCTGCTCCGCCTTCGCTTCGAGCTCGACCTCTACGTCAACCTGCGCCCAGCCAAGCTCTACGACGATCGCCTGTCACCGCTGCGCCGCGAGGATCGGCGCCACGTCGACCTGTTGACCGTTCGTGAGAACACCGAAGGCCTTTACGTCGGCATGGGAGGACGCTTCAAGAGAGGAACGGATCAAGAGATCGCGACGCAGGAGGACATCAACACCCACCTTGGCGTCACGCGCATCATCGAGCACGCATTTCAAGTCGCGCGCCGCGAAGTCGTGATGATCGACAAGTCGAACGCCATGATCTTCGCCGGAGGCCTGTGGCAGGAGCGCTGGAAGGCGATCGCCGCCCAGCACCCGAAGACGAAGACACGCCACCTGCTCGTCGATGCCGCCGCGATGCAGCTCGTCAAGGACCCGAGCCAGTTCGACATCATCGTCACCGGAAACCTCTTCGGCGACATCCTGTCCGACCTCACCGCAGAGCTGGTCGGCGGGATGGGCATCGCACCGTCCGCCAACATCAATCCCAAGACGGGCCGGGGTCTATTCGAGCCTGTCCACGGCACCGCGCCCGACATTGCCGGCAAGGGCCTCGTGAACCCAATCGGGGCGATCTTGAGCGCATCTATGATGGTGAGACACCTGGGTGCTCCTGAAATGGCAGACGCAATCGAGGGTGCGGTCGAATCGGCCATCCGAGCGCGTGAATGCACGCGCGACATCGGAGGCGACCTGTCCACATCCCAGGCGGGGGACGCTGTCGTGAAAAGGCTGAGGGATTAAGTAATGGGCATGACGATGACCGAGAAGATCCTGGCTCGGGGCGCCGGGCGCGAGAGCGTCGTTCCCGGTGACCTGGTGCTGGCCAAGATCGATTTCGCGATGGGCCACGACCTCACCATCCCCCCGGCGGGCCGGATCATGCGCGAGCAGATGGGCGCGGAGAAGATCTGGGATCCCGACCGTGTCGCAGTGACCCAGGACCACTTCCAGCCGGCGAAGGACGCCGCCAGCGCCACGCTCGGCCGCCTGACCCGCGAGTTCTCACACGACATGGGCATCAAGTGGTACTTCGAGGTGGGGCAGGGCGGCATCTGCCACACGGTCCTGCCTGAGCACGGCCTGGTGCTGCCCGGCGAGCTGATCGTGGGCGCGGACTCGCACAGCTGCACCTATGGCGCGCTGAACAACTTCGCGACCGGCATCGGGTCCACCGACCTCGCATGCGTTTTCGCGCTGGGCGAGCTGTGGTTCCGCGTTCCCGAGTCGCTGAAGTTCGTCTACCACAACCGCCTCAAGGAGTGGGTCGAGGCGAAGGACCTCATCCTCTATGTCATCGGGCAGATCGGCGTCGACGGCGCGCGGTCGAAGGCGATGGAGCACACGGGCGAGGCGCTGCGTCACATCGACATGGAAGCGCGGCTGACCATGACCAACATGGCGATCGAGGCGGGCGCCAAGAACGGGATCATGGAGTTCGACGAGGTCACGAAGGCGTACCTCGACGGACGCGCCAAGCGTGAATACACCCCGGTCACCTCCGACCCGGACGCGACCTACGAGAAGGTTTTCGAGTTCGATGCCGAGAAGGTCGAGCTTGGCGTCGCCAAGCCGATGTCCCCCGACAACTACGCGCCGCTTTCGGAAGTTGCAGGGACGAAGCTCGACCAGGTCTTCATCGGCTCCTGCACCAACTCACGCATCACCGATCTGCGGCGCGCGGCCGCCGTCCTCGATGGGCACAAGGTGGCGCCTGGAGTCCGGCTGATCATCACGCCCTCGTCTCACCAGGTGGCCATCCAGGCCGAGAAGGAGGGGTTGATCGGGATCTTCCTCGCGTCAGGCGCCGCATGGACGACTGCCACATGCGGAGCATGTCTCGGCGGCCATATGGGCGTGCTCGGTGAGGGAGAGGTCTGCCTCAGCACCACCAACCGCAACTTCCCCGGCCGCATGGGCCACCCCAAGGCGATGGTCTACCTGTCCAACCCCGCGGTCGCCGCAGCGAGCGCGGTGACCGGGGTGATCACGCATCCGGGAGAGGTGCTCAAGAAGATGCCGGCGGGGATCGCGTGACAGTCCCGACTGTCATCCGAGGTCGGAGTTGGAAGTTCGGCGCCAACATCGACACCGATCAGATCATCCCCGCCAAGTACGCGATCTATTCGCTGGATGAGAAGGAGCTCGGCAAGCACGCGATGGAAGGCGTTCCCGGTCGCGAGGGCTGGGCGGCCCAGGTGACGCCGGGGGATATCCTCGTCGCCGATTCCAACTTCGGTTGCGGATCCTCACGCGAAATCGCGCCGATCGCGATTCGCGGCGCGGGTATATCCCTCGTCATCGCCGACTCTTACGCGCGCATCTTCTTCCGCAACGCGATCAACATGGGCTACCCCATCCTCCAGTCGCCGCAGGCGGCGAAGGGCATTGCCGAAGGAGATGAGCTCGAGGTCGACCTTGAGCAGGGAATAATCCGGAACTTCAGCAAGAGCGACGAGTAC
>DATCPW010000115.1:0-8298 GCA_036569865.1 Candidatus Dormiibacterota bacterium | reverse complement strand
CGCCGCAGGGTTCGGTCGCACAGGCGGCCGCGGGCTCGGGACGTCCCGAGCCCGTCCGGCTGTGGCAGGACGCGAGCATCTTCTCCTTGATCGGCGACCTCATCGCGTCGGCGCAACACCGCGTCCTGGTGGAGGTGTACGAGCTCGGCCGCGCCGGGCTGCTCGTGTCTCTTGGCTCTCGCAAGGCTGCAGGGGTCGATGTTCGAGTCATCACTGATCCCACAGTCGCCGCCAGCCGCAGGTCGGCGGAGAGGCTTGACCAGCTGGGGGTGGCGGAGCGCGCGTATCCCGTCGACGACGGCCGCCACCAGATCGACCACGTGAAGCTCTTGATCGCTGACGGCGAGGCCGTGGTGGGCGGCATGAACTGGGGCGCTCACAGCGACCGCAACCACGACTATGTGCTCGAGACGCGCATCCCAGCCGAGATCGACCGGCTCGTGCACATTTTTCAGCAGGACTGGGCTTTGGCGGGGGGCGGACCGGCGCCCCTGGCAGAGGTCACGGGCGAGATCGCGCAGACCGCTCCGGGCGAAGAGATTCGCGTGATGCTCGAGGCCGCGCTGAGAACCGTGCGCCACCAGGTGTTGGCAGAGGTCTTCACGATGACCGACCCCGAGGTTATCGCCGAGCTCGCGGCAGCGCACCGGCGGGGCGTCACCGTGCGCGTGCTCCTCGACCCCAACCAGCCTTACAACCGGCACGGCTACGACGTGTTGAAGTCGAGCGGAGTCGAGGTCCGCTGGTATCCCATCCCGCGAGGGGCACTGCTCCACGCGAAGATCGGGCTGTTCGACGGCGTGCTGGTGCTCGGGTCGGCGAACTGGACATGGAGTGGTCTAGACGTAAACCACGAGCTGGATATAGAAACGCAAGACCCACATGCCGTGGCGGCATACGGGTCCCGGTTCAATTCCGATTGGGCGCACTCGGCGGGTGGCTAGGTAACCGCGTTGAAGTCGTCGATGAAGTCGGTGTGCGATTGTCGCGCCCTAGCCGCGAAACTCAGCCTTCTTAAGCTAGCTTTGCGAAGGGGGTCCTGAGGAGCCTGCCGACGGCGGTCCAGAACCTCCAGCCGGGGGCATCGACCCGGGGGGTGGCGGACCGGCCTGGGGCATGTTGCCGAAGTTGACCTGCGGCACTGCCCGGTCGCTCTCGTCCGCCTGGAAGAACCCGAAGGCCTTGAAGCCCAGGACGCCGGCGATGAGCGAGGTCGGGAGCGTCTGCAGCTTGATGTTGTAGTCCCTGACGTTGCCGTTGTAGAAGCGGCGCGAGAACTCGATCTTGTCCTCGGTCGCGGTCAGCTGCTCCTGGAGGTTGGTGAAGGCGGCGATCGCCTTGAGGTCGGGGTAGTTCTCGGATACCGCGAACAGGCTGCGGAGGCTCTGGGTGAGCATGTTCTCGGCGGCGCCGATCTTGGCTGGGTCGCCACTGGCGCCGGCCGCGACCGCGCCTGCGCGTGCATTGGTGACGGCCTCGAGGGTGCCCCGCTCGTGTCCCATGTAGCCCTGGACCGTCTGGATCAGGTTCGGGATGAGGTCGTGGCGCCTCTTCAGCTCGACGTCGATCTCGGACCAGGCTTCCTGCGTTCGATTGCGCAGGGTGACCAGCCCGTTGTAGGTGAGGATGAGCCAGATGAGTACGAGGACGACAATCCCAATGACGATCCAGGTGCCCATCAGGAGGTCATCCTACGCCCGGGCGCGCTTGGGTTACGCGTGGGCGCGCCTTGCCCAACGGGTCTTCTTCAACATTTTCTTGTGCTTGTGCTTGCGCATCTTCTTGCGCCGCTTCTTGATTACAGAGCCCAATCCAACTCCCAGACGCGCGTGATCTTAAAAAGGGGGGTCCCGACCTCGTCAGGCCTCGGGAATCATACCGGAAGGCGGTTGGCCCCCGTGCTTAGCTTGAGGGGGGACGTCCCCCCTACGGGCGGCTGGCCTGGCGGAGCCAGATCCCGGCGCACCCCCCTGGACCTAAACTCACGCCGATGTACTTCACCGATGCCCACGAGGAGTTGAGGCTGCACATACGCAAGTTCCTGGAGAAGGAGGTCCAGCCTCATCTCGAGGAGTGGGAGGAGCGGACGTTCCCCGACTCGATCTTCAAGCGCTTCGGGGAGCTGGGTTTTCTCGGGTTGCGGTATCCGCCCGAGTACGGCGGGCAGGGCGGAGACTACTTCTCGGCGATCGTCCTGTCGGAAGAGATGGCTCGGGCCGGCTGTGGCGGTCTGGGCATGGCGGTGGCCGTTCAGACCGAAATGGCGACGCCTCCGGTTTTCAAGTTCGGCACCGAGGAGCAGAAGCGTCAATGGCTCGTACCGGCGGTTCGGGGCGAGCAGATCGCCGCGATTGCGATCACCGAGCCGGACGCCGGATCGGACGTCGCCGGCATCAAAACGACTGCCCGCCGAGATGGGGACCACTTCGTGGTGGACGGCCGGAAGATCTTCATCACCAATGGGGCCCGGTGCCACTGGGCGCTGGTCGTCACCAAGACCGACCGCGAGCGCGGGCATGGCGGCTACAACCTGCTGCTGGTCGAGAAAGGCACGCCCGGATTCGAGGTCACGAGGACCCTCCAGAAGTTGGGCATGCACTCCTCCGACACGGCCGAGCTGCTGTTCGAGGGCTGCCGGGTGCCGGTCGCCAACCTGATCGGCGCCGAGGGCGAGGGGTTCAAGAACCTGATGTGGGAGCTGCAAGGTGAGCGGATGATCACAGCCGCAGGCGCGATCGCGGGCGCGCAGCACGTATTCGAGTACACGATGGAGTACGCGCGCAATCGGGTGGCGTTCGGCCAGCCGATCTCGCAGTTCCAGGTGATCAAGCACAAGCTCGTCGACATGGGCACCAAGATCGCGGCTGTCCAATCGCTTGTCTACCAGACAGCGAAGCAATGGGACGATGGCGCCTACCCGGTGCGGGAGATCTCACAATCCAAGCTGCTGGCGACCCAGGTCGCGTGCGAGGTGGCCGACGAGGCGATCCAGATCCTCGGCGGCCATGGCTACATGTCCGAGTTCCCAGTCGAGAGGGCCTGGCGCGACGCGCGCCTGGCGCGAATCGGCGCCGGGACCGACGAGATAATGAAGGAGATCATCGCCAAGACCTACGGCCTATGACGGCCGGCGCGGTGCTCTTCGCCGGCTGCAAGCCGGAGGTGGCCGCCGGGCTTGACGGGCGCATTTTGGCCGTCGGCGAGGGGGCGCGCGCGGCCGCAGGGCGCCGGGCTGACGTCATCCGCCTTCGCGGAACCGCCCTACCCGGTCTGATCGACTCGCACATCCATCTCGAAGGCCTGGCCGACGACCACCTGACGCTCGACGTCGCGGGCACCCCGAGCCTCGAAGAGACTTTGCATCGCGTCGAAACGTGGGCGAAGCGACTGGCTCCTGATGCCTGGGTGGTCGGAGCGGGTTGGTATAACGACCAGTGGCCTAACCCCGCGTTTCCGACGCGCCGCCACCTCGATCTGGCGGCGGGCGGGCGTCCTGCGTACCTCGTGCGAAAGGACGGACACTCGGCGTGGGTTTCGAGCGCGGCCCTTGCTCTGGCAGGTCTCGATGCCTCCACAGCCGATCCGGCTGGTGGTGTGATCGACCGCGACGGCCGAAGGCGGCCCACCGGGATCCTGCGAGAAACAGCCATGCACGCGGTTTCCGTCCTCTTGCCGCGCGCCAGCGACGCGGACTTCGATGCGGCGATGGCCAAGGCACTTGCCGAGCTTGGCGAGCTGGGGATCACATCAGCTCAATCCATGGACAGGGCTCGAGGATTCGCGTCGCTCCAGCGCTTGCACTCCGCGGGCGGGTTGCCCATTCGCGTCACTTACAACCTGCCGCTCGCCGACCTGCATCACGCCGAGCGCCTTGGGGTGCGCTCCGGATGGGGTGATGACTGGCTGCGGATCTGGGGGGTCAAGGCGTTCCTCGATGGGTCGCTGGGGAGCCGCACCGCTGAGATGCTCGACGGCTCGGGGACCGCGCGCCTGCCGCAGGCCGAGCTGTTGGACATGATCGACCGTTGCGTGCGGGCCGAGCTCAACGTGTGTCTGCACGCGATCGGCGACGGCGCTGTTCGTCGAGCTCTTGACGCGCTGGCACGAAAGCGGGACGCGTGGCGCTACTGGCGTCCGCGCATTGAGCACGCGCAGTGCGTCCACCCGAAGGACGTGCCGCGCTTCGCGAAGATCGGGGTGATCGCGTCGATGCAGCCGATCCACGCGGTGGCCGACAGGGAGCTGGCCGACAAGAACTGGCCGAAGGTCGCGGGGCATTCGTACGCATGGGGCGCTCTCGCGCGGGCGGGCGCCGTGCTGGCCTTTGGCTCTGACGCGCCGGTGGAGACCGCCGACCCGCTGCAGGGCATCGATGCGGCCACCGCGTGGCGAAAGCGTGCCGGCTGGCATCCGGAGCTGGCAATCTCACGCGTGAAAGCGCTGCGCGCTTACACCTCCGGTGCCGCATATGCAGTCGGCATGGAACAACATGTCGGCTCGCTCCGCTTGGGAAAGCTGTGCGACCTGACTGTCGTGGACGGTGCGGGTGTGGTGGCGACGATAGTTGGCGGAAGTGTCAGCTGGAGGAGAACGCCTCGCTGAGCTTGGCCGCGGTCTGCATCACGTGCTCGTTGATGACCTTCACCTCGCCGAGCACCGGCATGAAGTTCGTGTCGCCGTTCCAGCGCGGCACCACGTGAAGGTGGACGTGGTCGGGCATGCCGGCTCCGGCGATGCGGCCGATGTTCGCGCCGACGTTGAACCCCTCGGGCTTCAACAAGGTTTTGAGCACAGTGATCGTCCGCTTGAGAGCGCGCATGAGGTGAGCGGTCTGCGCGTCGTCGAGATCTTCGAGCCCGCCCACGTGAGCGTGCGGCGCCACCATGACGTGGCCCGGGTTGTACGGATATTTATTCAGGAGGACGATCGCCTGAGTCGGGCGCCAGACCACGAGCGCCGCGTCCTTGTCGTTGGGGTCCTCGATCACGCGACAGAACAGGCAGCCGGGTCGCGGCTCCTCGGCTATGTACTCCATGCGCCACGGCGCCCACAAATGCTCCATTGATCTACGTCCTTTTCTTTGTCGGGGTGACGGCGGTCTGGGGATGGACCTTCGTGGTCGTCAAGAACGCGATAGCAGAGTATCCGACGCTGCCCTTTCTGCAGCTTCGATTCATCCTGGCGTTTCTTGTGATGGCCGCGCTCGTGCGGCGTCTCCCGACCCGCAGGGAGCTGCTCGTCGGGCTTGTCGCCGGCACCGTGCTGGCGGGTGGTTACCTCACGCAGACCCTGGGACTCAGCCTGATCTCTCCGGGGAATGCCGGCCTTATCACCGGCCTTTTGGTCCTGTTCACGCCACTCCTCGATCGCGTGTTTGGGGTGCCGCTGCGTCGACGGACCATCATTGCCGTGATCGTCTCAGTGATCGGTATCGGGATGCTCACCGGTGGGCCGTCGGGTTTTGGGCTTGGCGACGTGCTGGTCATCGCGTGCGCCGTGCTATTCGCGCTGCACATTGTGCTGCTGAGCCGCTGGTCGCCTGGCCTGTCGGCGGCGCCGCTCGCGATGGTGCAGATGGGCACGTGTGCGCTGATCTTCAGCGTGGGCGGCACGTGGACCTTGCGCATGCCGAGCACCGATGTATGGATCGCGATCGTGATCACCGGGGTCTTCGCTTCGGCCCTGGCCTTCTATATCCAGACCTGGGCCCAGGCCCACATTGATGCGAGCCGGACAGCCCTGATCATCGCCATGGAACCGGCCTGGGCGGTGGCCGCTGCGGTGGTCCTGGCGGGGCAGAGGTTTGGGTTGCTGCAGGCGGCCGGAGCGGCGTTGGTGCTGGCCGCGATCGTGGGCCACGAACTCGCGCCCCTAAAATTCAAGACTCCTGAACATGAGCCCATCAAGACATAGCGGTTACGCACCCCACGACATCGAGCCCAAGTGGCAGAAGGTCTGGGCCGACCGCGGGGTGATGAAGGCGGCTGACGACTCGCCAAAGCCGAAGTTCTACAACCTCGTCATGTTTCCCTACCCGTCGGGGCCCTTGCATATGGGGCACATGCGCAATTACGTGATCGGCGATGTGCTGTCCCGTTTCAAGCGAATGCAGGGCTTCGAGGTCCTCAATCCCATGGGCTGGGACGCCTTCGGCCTTCCGGCCGAGAACGACGCGATCAAGCGTGGTGGCGGGGTGCATCCCGAGGACTGGACGCGCGGCAATATCGCGATCGCCAAGCAGCAGCTCGGCATCATGGGAGTGCTGTACGACTGGGATCGTGAGGTCACAACCTGCGATCCGGCCTACTACCGCTGGACCCAGGAGCTCTTTCTTCTGATGCATGAGCGCGGCCTGGCCCACCGAATGATGTCCCCGGTCAACTGGTGCCCGGTGGACAAAACGGTTCTCGCCAACGAGCAGGTGATCAACGGTCGCTGCTGGAGGCATCCTGACGTCGAGGTCGAGAAGCGGGACCTCGAACAGTGGTTCCTGCGCATCACGGAGTACGCGGACCGTCTTCTCGACGATCTCACGCTGTTGGATCACTGGCCCGAGAAGGTGCGCGTGATGCAGGCCAACTGGATCGGCCGCAGCCAGGGCGTGGAGGTTGAGTTCCCAATTGACGGGCACCCTGGTGAGTCGATGCGGATCTATACCACGCGACCGGACACCCTTTTCGGTGTGACCTTCATGGTCCTGGCGCCTGAGCACCCACTCGTAGAGAAGCTGACAGTCGAGTCGCGGCGCGATGTGGTGCGGCAGATCGTCGACGCATCGCGCCGCGAGCGCGAGATCGACCGGATGTCCAGCGAAGTCAAACGACTTGGCGCTCCGACAGGTGCGTTTGCGGTGAATCCGTTGAATGGGGAGAAGGTGCCTATCTGGGTCGGCGATTACGTGCTCATTACCTACGGCACCGGCGCGATCATGGCCGTACCCGGCCACGACCAACGAGACTTCGACTTCGCGCGCCAGTTCGGTCTCCCGATCCGCGAGGTGATTGCCCCGCCGAGCGGACCTCAGCGCGAGCTGGACAGGGCCTACACCGAGCCGGGCGTGCTGGTCAACAGCGGCCAGTTCGATGGTCTGGACAGCAAAACGGGCGCTGAACGGGTCGCGGACTTTATTGAACAAAAAGGCATTGGCAAGCGGTCGGTCAAGTACCGGCTTCGAGACTGGCTGATATCGCGTCAGCGCTACTGGGGCTGTCCAATCCCCGTCGTGCATTGCGAGGTCGACGGCATCGTCGCGGTTTCCCGTGAAGACCTTCCAGTGCTGCTCCCGCGCGAATACCGACCGCTCGCCGACAACGCCGATTTCTGGCGCGTCAAGTGCCCGAAGTGTGGGCGCGAAGCGCGCCGTGAAACTGACACGATGGACACCTTCATCGATTCGGCGTGGTACTTCTTGCGATATACGTCCGCGCACGACAAGACGCAACCATTCGACCCCGAGCTCGCCAACCACTGGATGCCTGTCGATCAGTACACCGGCGGCATAGAACACGCAATCCTCCATCTGCTCTACTCGCGCTTCTTTCAGAAGGTGTTGCATGACTCGGGGCGTGTCGACGCCACCGAGCCATTTGCTCGACTCTTCACCCAGGGGATGATCAAGCGCGGCGGCGCTGTCATGTCGAAGTCCAAAGGAAACGGCGTGGCGCCCGACGACCTTGTGGAGCGGGACGGAGCCGACGCCGCGCGCATCTACGAGTTGTTCATCGGGCCTCCTGACGAGGATGCCGAATGGTCGGATGCCGCTATCGCCGGGCCCGTGCGGTTTCTGCAGCACGTCTGGCGCCTGGTGGAATCGCCCGATTCGTACGAGGCCACCGGATCGGATGTATCAGTTGCTGTGCTGCGGCGACGAGTGCACCAAGCCATCCAAAAAGTTACTGAGGATTACGAAGGCTTCCACTTCAACACCGCAGTCGCGGCCTTGATGGAGTTGGCCAACACGATGCAGAAATACTTGCAGGGCGGCGGCCAGCGTGACGAGGGGTGGAGCTTCGCTGTTCGCACGCTCGTCCTGCTCCTGAACCCGATGGCCCCGCATGCCGGGGAGGAGCTGTGGTCGCGGATCGGGGGCCAGGGCCTGGCTGCGGATGCGGCCTGGCCGGAGTACGACCCGGCCGCCGCTGCAGATGCTGACGTGACGTTGGTGGTGCAGGTCGCGGGCAAGGTGCGGGAGCGCTTGACGGTTCCTGTCGGCTTGTCGGAAGAAAATGCGCTGGCGGTGGCGCTGGCCAGCGATCGGGTGCGGGCGGCGTTCGACGGGCGCAAGCCATCGAAGGTCGT
>DATCPW010000114.1:0-2661 GCA_036569865.1 Candidatus Dormiibacterota bacterium | reverse complement strand
TCTGCGCAGCCTGCGGGACAGGATCCCGTCCGTCGCGCACAGGGCGGCGGTCGAGTTCTGTCCGTGGGAGGTGAAGGGGCGCGTGATGCGGACGATGATGGAGAAGCACATCAAGGACAGGGTCGACCTGACCGACGGGGTAAAGGTGTTCGTCGAGGGGGGCTGGGTGCTCGTGGTGCCGGACGCGGACCGTCCCGAGTACCACATCATCGCCTCGACCCTCAACCCTGTGAAATCGGCAGCGCTGGTGGAGGAGTACTCGGCCCTCGTGCGCGCAGTCGTCACGGAGATGGCCCCGCAGGCCGAGGGCGTGGTCGAAACGTAACTCTGAAATAAGATGGAGATCGCGCGGGAGTAGCTCATCTGGCAGAGCGCGACCTTCCCAAGGTTGAGGTAGCGGGTTCGATCCCCGTCTCCCGCTCCACGAACCTATCGCGTTTCACGCTCAGGTTCGTTCCGCGGGAGACGTCCATTGATTTGTCGGGCGCCTCTGGCGCCCGCTGCGCTCCACCTTCAGTCTCGCCGCGCTCGAGTGCGCTCGGGAGATGACCGGCATTCCGAGCCGCATCGAGGTCGGCGGCTCGGTGATGCCGGTGCTGAAAGGCGAGTC
This sequence comes from Candidatus Dormiibacterota bacterium, assembly GCA_036569865.1. Lineage (GTDB taxonomy): Bacteria > Chloroflexota > Dormibacteria > Dormibacterales > Dormibacteraceae > Palsa-872. Next base: position 2,051 of record DATCPW010000114.1, on the reverse strand, counting down.
GCTTAGGCTGCTTTAGGCCCTCGCGGTCGCGGCAAGCTTGACGGGCTGAACCTCGGTGATCAGGACCTTGTGGCGACCCTTCGCGAAGTTGTCTAGGTCGGCGACGGCGGCCTGGCCTACTGGGGATCCGAGGCACGCCTGCAGTGCCGTCATGTCGTCGAAGTAGATGTCGGCGGTCCGATAGTAGGGAGGCTGATCACCGACCGCCTTGTTTGCATCCAGCCTGGTCGCGTTGGGGAGCTTCGCTCCGTGCTCCGGAATGTGGGTCTGGAGGTAGTACTTCTCGAACGCGGCTGCATCTTCGGGTTGGTCGTACAAAACGGTCACCTTGACCATTGCGTCACCTCCTGGTGATCACCCCGCCTGGGGCTCTTACAGAATCAACCAGACCATGTCACTTATCGGTACCGCCGTCAATCCGGGCCAGAGCTGTGTCAGGCGGTGTGGAAGGAGGCCAACCGTGACCCCAGATTGAGCCGGCGGCTTAGGAAGGACGCGACGTGAAGCGCGTCGTGTTCTCGGCGGCACCGCCAGCAAGGTCAGGCGCAGGTCGATGCCCCCGAGCCAGAGCAGGAGGAGGCGGACGAGGTCCTTGCGGGTGAGCTTCACTCTGGCCTCATGAAGTGCGCATACTGGCACCTGTGCCAGGCCTGCTGATCGTCGCCGCCACCGGACCCGAGGACCCGACGCGCGCCAGCATCCCGTTCCACATCGCCTGCAACGGCGCCACGCCCGCTGGTACCCAGTGCGCGGTCGCGTTCGCCGGCGATGCAGCGGAGCTTCTCAAGCCCGACGTCATTGCCAATGTTTTCGGGCTCGGGATTCCGCCGCTGCGCGATCTCCTGGACAAATGCGTGGTCCAGGGCATCAAGTTCTACGTTTGAAAAGGCTGTGCTGAGGCCCGTGGGGTCTTGCCGGAGATGCTCACCGAGAATGCATCGTTCATCACGCCGCCCGATCTGGTTCGCCTGACCATGGAGGCGGACAAGGTCCTCAGCTTCTGAGGTGCCCCGGCGCCGGAGGTCCGCGCATCTTCGCGGCCTAGTCGGTCGGGCGCCTGCCGCGCTGAAGCCTGCGGAAAGGGGCCCGACGCCGCGTCGTCACGCATCTGGCGATGCGCTCCTAGCTGCGCCACCCTTTCCTTTGGCTCCGACCGCCGATGCCACGAATCTGCCGCGGACGTCGACGCCGGGGCACCTCAGTCGCGGGTGGCACCGATCGCTGCCAGTGCGCTGGGGTTCTCGAGCGAAGACAGGTCGCCAGGATCCTTGCCCGTGTAGACCGAGCGCACCACGCGACGCAGGATCTTGGCGTTGCGGGTCCTGGGCAGGTCGGTCACGAAGTGGACTGCCTTCGGCCGCAGCGGCTTGCCAAGCGCGGTGGCGACGAGGTCAGAGAGCTCGTGCGCTAGCTCCTCGCTTGGGGCTTTGCCTTTTCGGAGAATGACGAAGCAGACGAGCACCTCGCCCTTGAGCTCATCGGGCACGCCGATCGCCGCCGCCTCCGCCACCGAAGAGTGCGCGACCAGCACCGACTCCACCTCGGCCGGACCCAGCCGCTTACCCGCGACCTTGATGGTGTCGTCGGAGCGGCCGAGGACGTACCAGAGGTCGTCCTGGGGGTCCGCGTAAGCCCAGTCGCCGTGGACCCACACGCCATCGAAGCGGCTCCAGTAGGTGTCGAGGTAGCGCTGCTTGTCGCCCCAGAAGCCGCGAGTCATCCCCGGCCATGGGTTGCGGATCACGAGCTCACCGACCTCGCCGCGCACCGAGTTGCCCTCGGCGTCGACCACGTCGGCCGCCATCCCCGGCAAGGGTCCCGCGAACGAGCACGGCCGCAGGTGCGTGATGACGTTGCCACACAGGATGCCGCCCGAGATCTCGGTGCCGCCGGTGTAATTGATGATCGGGAGCCGGCCGCCGCCGATCTTCTCAAAGAACCATTTGAACGGCTCGGGGTTCCACGGCTCACCGGTGCCGCCGAGGATGCGAAGGCTCGAAAGGTCGTGGCGCGCCGGCAACTCATCGCCGTGAGTCATCAGCCCGCGCACG
>DATCPW010000113.1:0-3802 GCA_036569865.1 Candidatus Dormiibacterota bacterium | reverse complement strand
CTATCGAGGACCGGACGCCGGCCGAGAGATGCTGGCGCGCTACCTGCAACACCCTCTGGCCACGGCCCCGACCCTTGGGGTGGAGCTCGAGTTCAACCTCCGCCTCGGCCAGGCCAGGATCCGGGGATTCGTCGACCGGGTCTGCGAGGTCGACGGCCATGCGACGCTCATCGACTACAAGACCAACGCGACGCTTGATGCGCGGCTGATCGAGGCGTACTCGATGCAGCTCCGGCTGTATGGGCTGGCGGCGCGGCGAGGGCTGCTGCCGGGAGGCCACGAGCCTCGGTTGATTCTTTTCGACATTCGTCGTGGGCAGGTGATCGAGGTGGCGCCTGACGATCGGGCGGTGGAGGCCAGGATCGCTGCTGCCACATCCCGCATCATCGCCGGTGACTTCGCGCTCGGCCCCGAGCACTCAGAGCGGCCCTGCACCCTATGTGCTTTCAAGCCGATCTGTGCCGATGCGCGCGTGCCTGTCCCAGCAACGCAGAGGTGACGGGCGCCGCGCCGCTTCGGGAGCAGTACTTCGAGCGCCGGCAGATCAAAGAGGCGCTCGCTTTCGCAGAAGCGGGCGGCATTGCGGTCCACCGCAACTTCGACCACTATCACGGCTCGATGATCCGGGGCATGATGCGCGAGCGCCCCTTCCTGCACATCATCGGCTTGCGTCCTGTGCTCGAGGAGTGGGGCCGGCAGCACGGTTTGCGGCCGGAATGGATCCAGCCCGAGAAGCGAAGAAGGGTCGCGCATTACGACGTCTTCGGGCCGCGCGCGGCAGAGCTCATCCAGCGCCTCACGGCCGGCGCTTGACACAGTTGACGCAATGCGTTATGATGCGCTGCGTCAATCAAATACAAGGAGAAAGAAAGAGATGACTACAGAACTCGACCAGATCGCAGACTCGGCCGGTGAGACGGCCACCACTGTCGCGGAGGTCGCCTTCGGCGCCGCCCAGACAGTTCGTGAAGTCGCGTCAGACCCGATGGGGACGGCGCGCAAGCAGGTGAAGGGCCTGGAGCGCAAGGGCACGCCCGCCGCGCGCAAGATCAACCGCCGCTTCAACGCCCGGCTGAACGCCGCGACGGCGCCGGCCAAGGACGTCGCCAAGAACATCAACGCCAGGTTTACCAAGGCCGCCAAGCAGGCCGAGAAGGTCGCCAGCGACCTCATGCCTGAGCGCATCACAGTCCTCGGCGTCGAGGTGAACGGCAAGCTGCCAGAGAAGGTCGTCATCAAGGGATTCGAGCTCGTGAAGCTTCAGGCCCGCCGCCGCGATGTCGTTGGCGGTGTCGCCAAGCGCACGCTGCGATTGTTCAATGGTTCGTTCAAGACGATCGCCAAGGCCGCAAGCCGGATGGAGCAGGCGACCGAGCTCAGGCACGCGCCGACGGCTAAGAAGTCGGTTGCGACCAAGGCCGCGACCAAGACTTCGACCAGGGCCCGTCGCGTCCGCCGCACCGCAGCTCGTCGCCGCGCCGCTTAATCACTAACAACACGAATAGAAGGGCGCCACAGTGGCGCCCTTTTCTTACGTAAGCGCTAGCGTTGCAGGGTTGGCCGGGGTCCCCCCGGCCATGATTTTGTTTCACCAGCACAAGCGTCGCCTCGAGAGACCAGTTCGTAATTGATCCAATCCCGGGAAGGAGAGCAGACGCGCGCGAAGCGCCCGTCGATGGGAGGGAACAGTCTGGTTCCCTCCCATAAGGCGGATCGAAGATCCGCCGTTCAGGTAGATTGCCGACCGTGAGCGTGGTCTGCACCGGATCGATTGCATATGACTACATTCTCAGCTTCAAGGGGCATTTCAAAGACCACATCCTCGCCGACAAGACGCACATCCTCAACCTGAGCTTCCTCGTCGACGACCTGCGCAAGCATCGCGGCGGCGTCGCCGGCAACTACGCGTACAACCTCACGCTGCTGGGCTATTCAGCCGCGGTGCTGGCAACCGCCGGCTCGGATGCGACCGAATACCGCGACTGGCTGGTGGCGCGGGGCGTCGATTGTCATGGCCTGAGACTGCTGGACGGCGAAATCACGGCGACAGGTTTCACGACAACAGACCTGGACGACAACCAGCTGACTGGCTACTACGGCGGTGCGATGGGCCGGGCCGCGATGCTCGGGCTGGACGACGCCCCTGTGGGCGCAGAGGCGTTGATAGTCGGTCCGAACGACCCCGCTGCGATGATGCGGCTCGTCAAAGAGTGCCGAGAGAAGGGGCTGCCCTTTGTGTTCGATCCCGCGCACCAGCTGCCCAGGTTGTCGGCGGAGGACGTCACCGAAGGAGCACGCGGCGCGTGGATCCTCATCGGCAATGACTACGAGCTCGAGCTGATCATGCAGCGCACGGGCCGCACCATGGCCGGGCTCATGGAGCTGGCCGAGATAGTGGTGACGACGCTCGGACGCGAGGGTTCGCGGATTGCGACGCGGGCAGGCGTGGTCGACATTCCACCAGCGCCTGCGCGCCGAGAGTCCGACCCAACAGGCGCGGGTGATGCGTATCGCGCGGGTCTGGTCGCGGGTCTGCTGCGCGGCCTCGAGCTGGAGGAAGCGGGAAGGGTGGCCTCGCTTGCGGCGACCTATGCAGTCGAGCAGGTGGGCACGGTCGAGCACTCGTACACACCCGAGGAGTTCTCTGAGCGTTTCAAAGACGCGTTCGGCACGAAGGTGAACGAGAGGTTCTGGCGCCCCGTCGACTGAAACGCGCTCAGATTCTCGGCTCCCAAGAGAAGAAACGAAGGCTTATCAGCAGCCCGGCCAGACCCCACACGCCGACGACCAGGAGATCCCTTCCTTGCAAACCTGAGCCGTTCAACGCGAAGAACGAGCCGATCAGTGCATCCGCAAAATGGCGGACCGGAAATACCTTTGAGATGAAGTCGAGCCATGCGGGTGGGTTGTTCAGCGGGATAAAAACGTTGGAGATGAAGAGCAACGGCAGGATCGACGCGTTGACGACCGCCGGCGCCGCGTCGGCATTGGGAATCGCGGCTGTCATCGCAATGCCGAGCGCGCAGAAAGCGGAAGCGCCGACGACCAGCGTGAGCAGGAACGCCGGGAGGGTTCGAGTCGGCAGCGTGGCGTGGTAGAAGATCGCTCCGAACGCCGCACAGATGGCAACAAGAAGCAAGGCGATCAGAACGGAATGCACGATCCTTCCAAACAGGAAAGCCCACGCGGGGAGAGGTGACCCGCGCGTCCGCTTGAGCACTCCTGCGTCACGCGAAAATGTCAGGCCCATTGCGATGTTCGTGTAACACGCGGTGATCACTGAGAAGGTCGCGATCGCAGGCACGTAAAACGTCGCAACGTTGATGGTCACGCCTCCGGCCAGGCGCATCTGGTTGTTGCCGAAGATGACCGAAAAGATCACGAGGAACATGATCGGGAAGACAAGCGTGAAAAATGCGGCAGCTGGGTTCCGGCGAAACGCTTTGTTCGTGTACCAGACCTGTAGGAGCGCGCGCTTGAAATCGCTCATTGCTTGCCACTGCCAGCGGCCGTGTCATTGGTGATGGTGAGATAGACATCCTCCAGCGAGGGCCGCGCCACCTCAAGCCCCGCAAGTGAGACATGCTGCTGGACGGCCCAGCTCGTCAGCTCATAGAGGGTCAGCGTGGCGTTCTCGGTTCTCAGCTCCGCGGTGTCACGATCGACAGTCGCGCCATTCCGCAAGTGGTCGGGCAGCTGCGGCCCGTCTGGGGGGAGCTGAAACCGGATCACGGTCGAGGCGTTCTGCCTGCCGGCGAGCGTTGCGGGCGAGCCCTCGGCCACAATCCGGCCTGCTGAGATG
>DATCPW010000112.1:0-4993 GCA_036569865.1 Candidatus Dormiibacterota bacterium | reverse complement strand
GCGACGATCGAGCCCTGGATGCGCTCGCGAAGCTCGTTGAACATCTCGAACGCTTCGTTCTTGTATTCGACGAGGGGATCGCGCTGGCCGTAGGCCCGCAGCCCAATGCCCTCCCGGAAGTGCTCCATCTGCGTGAGGTACTCCATCCATTGCCAGTCGATCGTCCGCAGCATCAGGTCGCGCTCGACCAGGGGCATGAGGTCCGCGCCCACCTCTTCGATCTTCCGGTCGAAAGCCTCGGTCGCGGCCGCCTCGAGGTGCTCGCTAAGGGCCTCGCGACCTTTGACAAGAACCTCATCGGGGATCTGTGAGCCGGCCTCGATCGGCATGTACGCGGACAGATAGCGCACCAGGCCTTCGATGTCCCAGTTCTCGTAGTGCCGGCTCTCGCAATGAGCCTCGATGCCTTTCTCGACGACATCATGCACGTACGTCAGGATGTTGGACCGCGTATCGGCCCCCTCGAGCACCTTGCGCCGCTCCTCGTAAACGATCTGGCGTTGTTTGTTCATCACGTCGTCGTACTCGACCACGTGCTTGCGGGCGTCGAAATGCATGCCCTCGACCTTTTTCTGAGCGCCGGCGATGGAGCTGGCCACCCAGGAGTGCTCGATCGGTTCCACCTCGAGCGTGTCCATGAGCCTGCCGATTCGATCAGCGGCCGGCCCGAAGATCTTCATCAAGTCGTCTTCGAGGGAGATGAAGAACCGGCTCGACCCAGGGTCACCCTGGCGTCCAGCGCGGCCGCGCAGCTGGTTGTCGATGCGCCGGCTTTCGTGGCGCTCGGTGCCGATGATGTGCAGGCCGCCGACGTCCGTGACCCCCGCGCCGAGCACGATGTCGGTGCCGCGACCCGCCATGTTGGTTGCAATCGTGACTGCGGCGGGCTGGCCGGCCTCTGCCACGATCGCGGCCTCACGCTCGTGCTGCTTGGCGTTGAGCACGTTGTGCTTGACCCCACGCTTCTCGAGCATTCGCGAGAGGCGCTCAGACTTTTCGACCGAGACCGTGCCGACGAGGACTGGGCGCTTTTCCTTGTTCATCTCGACGATCTCGTCGATGACCGCCTCGAACTTCGACTTCTCAGTCTTGTAGATCACGTCCGGACTGTCGACGCGGATCATGTTCTGGTTGGTGGGGATGATCACGACATCGAGTCCGTAGATCTTGTGAAACTCCTCGGCCTCGGTCAGCGCGGTACCGGTCATCCCCGCCAGCTTCTCGTACTGGCGGAAGTAGTTCTGGACCGTAATCGTCGCGATGGTCTTCTGTTCCTGCTGGACCTTCACACCTTCTTTGGCCTCGACTGCCTGGTGAAGACCATCCGACCAGCGGCGACCGGGCATCGTGCGCCCGGTGAACTCGTCGACGATGATCACCTCGCCGTCCTTGACCAGGTACTCCTGGTCGCGGCGGAAGAGCGTCTTCGCCTTCAGCGCCTGGTTGATCTGGTGCGCCTCGACCACGTTCTCCAGGTCGTAGATATTGCGGATGCCCGTCCAGCGCTCCATCTTCGCGATACCCGACTCGGTCAGCGAAGCCGACTTGTGCTTGAGATCGACCTCGTAGTCCTCGGTCTCCACCAGGCGTCCTGCCCATCGCGCGTATTCGTAGTACTTCTCGGTGGACTCCTCCGACTGGCCCGAGATGATGTGAGGCGTGCGTGCCTCGTCGATGAGAATCGAGTCGACCTCGTCGACGATCGCGTAGTTGAGAGTGCGCTGGGCGCACTGCGCGAGGTCGCGGGACATGTTGTCGCGCAGGTAGTCGAACGCGAGCTCGGAGTTGGTGGCATAGGTGATGTCCGCGAGATAGGCCTCCGCCTTGGTCACCGGTCGCAGGTTCTGAAGCCGTTTGTCGCCGTGGGTCTCGTCAAGGAAGTCGGGGTCGTAGAGGTATGTGGCCGTGGAACCGACGTTGACTCCGACGCTCAGCCCGAGCAGGTGGTAGATCGGCGCCATCCAGCCCGCGTCTCGCCGGGCCAGGTAGTCGTTGACGGTGACGAGGTGGACGCCCTTGCCCGTAAGCGCGTTCAGATACAGGGCGAGGCTCGCGACCAGCGTCTTGCCTTCACCGGTCTTCATCTCGGCGATCCGGCCCTGGTGCAGGACGATCCCACCCACCAGCTGGACGTCGAAGTGACGCAAGCCAATCGTGCGGCGGCTCGCCTCGCGGCAGAGGGCGAAAGCCTCGATCAGCAGGTCGTTGAGGTCCTCCCCTTCCTGCGCCCGCTTGCGCAGCTCGTCCGAGCGCTCGCGGAGGCCGGCGTCGTCGAGCTCCTGGAGCTCGGGCTCGAGGCTGGTGACGGCGGCCGCGACCGCGAGATGGCGCTTGATCTCGCGCTCGTTGGGGTCAAAAAGCTTGGCAAGGCTGGGCACTTAATCTAGGTTACCGGGAAGCGGCGACCGCCAAACCCGGGTGCGCCCTAGGGAACGATCGGCTCGATGATCCCTATGGAGCCGTCAGAACGCTTGAACGCGATCTCGACGATGCCCGAGTCCTCATCGAGGAAGACGTGGAAGCTCTGCCCGTCAGACAGGAGCTCCGAGACCGCCTCCTGGACCGACACCGGACGGAGCTTCAGCCTGATCCTTTCCGGCTCTGTCTCCCTCTCATTCCCGTCGTCAGACGGCGCAGGTACACGAACAGCCGACACAGACTTCTTTCGGCTGGTGCGCTTCTCTTTCAGCTTGACCACCTGGCGGTCGATTTTGTCGAAGGCGAGGTCGAAAGCCGCTTGCGGGTCGGCGCCGCTTTCGTGTGCGGAGAGCAGCGGAGTGCGGCGGCCGTCCACATGGACGTTGATCCGGCAGAGGACGGTCACCAGCCCGTTTCGCTTGCGCTCGGGCGAGAACTCCACGTCAGCTTCAGCCACCTTGCCGAAGTGGTGCGCAAGGCGCGTCAGCTTACGCTGCGCATACTCCCGCAGGTCCGGTCCGACGATGTCGGTGCGGTCGTGCAGGACGACCTTCACCACCCGAGTATAAGACCGCCTCTACGCCTGCGCGACCGGCGTTCGCGACCTACTTCGTCGAGGGTTTGTACCCGGCAGGAGGCGGGAACAGGGTCAGGATCTCCTTCGGCAGCGGGATCCCCTGGGAGAAGATGCGATCCAGGATCTTCGGCCGCAGGCCGCTCGGTCTGAAGTCCGCGATCACCTTGCCCTCGGCGGTGGCGCCCTTCTGCTCCAGCAGGAAGATGTCCTGCATGGTGATGACTTCCTGCTCCATGCCCATGATCTCGGAGATCGCGGTCACCTTGCGGGAGCCGTCCCGCAGACGGTTGAGCTGACAGATGATGTTGATGCCGGCCGCCACCTGCTGCCGGATGGCCTTGACGGGAAGGTCGACGCCGGCCATGAGCACCAGGGTTTCGAGACGCGCCAGGGCGTCGCGAGGGCTGTTGGCGTGAATGGTGGTCATCGAGCCGTCATGACCGGTGTTCATCGCCTGGAGCATGTCGAGGGCCTCGCCGCCGCGGCACTCACCGACGACGATTCTTTCTGGCCGCATGCGCAGTGCATTGATGACGAGGCGCTGGATCGTGACCTCGCCTTCGCCGTTGATGTCACGGGGTCGAGTCTCGAGACGGCAGACGTGCTCCTGGTGGAGCTGCAGCTCCGCGGCGTCTTCGATGGTGACGATGCGGTCCTCGACGGGGATGAAACCTGAGAGCACGTTCAAGAAGGTCGTCTTGCCGGTGCCGGTGCCTCCGGAGACGACGATGTTCGCCTTCGCCAGCACGGCTGCCTTGAGGAAGCCGAAGCCGGCCTCGTTACAGCTGCCGAATCGAATCAGGTCCTCGACCTGGAATGGGTCGCGGGAGAACTTTCGAACTGTGAGCAATGGCCCGTTCAAAGCGAGGGGCCGGATGACGGCATTCACACGGGAGCCGTCTGCGAGTCGCGCATCGCAAAGGGGCTGGCGCTCGTCGATGCGCCGGCCGACGGTGCGGACGATGAACTGGATCACGTTGAGAAGCTGGTCCTCGTCGGTGAACTTGATGTTCGTCAGAACCACCTTGCCGCCCATCTCGACGTAGACGTGGTCGCTTCCGTTGACCATGATCTCGGTTACACGGTCGTCACGGATGAGCGGCTCGATCGGGCCGAGCTGCTGGTAGTACTCATCGATATTGATACCTGGGATACGAACTGCCATTAATCAGCCTCCGCGCTGTGATACGGCCAGGCGCGCTATGCGCACCTTCCACTGAACGCCGACCCACTATAAGACAGAGTCCCCGCCGAAGCCCCCTTTACAGGATCACCCGCGCCACCGAGACCCCTGTGACAGGGCCCGATCCGGATTCCCTCAGCGCGACAGCGCAGGCCTCCAGGGTGGCCCCCGTGGTCGCCACATCGTCGACGACCAGGACCGGCTTCCCGCGCAGATCCGCCCCTTTCCAGACAAACGCTCCGCGGACGTTTTCCTGGCGCCAGAGGCGGTCGTGCCCCACCTGGGGCGGGGTGGCCTTGATGCGTACCAGGGCCCCGGGTGGCCTCGTGAGCCCCAACAGGGCCTGCAGCTGGGTGGCGAGAAGCTCAGCCTGGTTGAAGCCGCGCTGCCTCAGGCGGTCGCGGTGAAGGGGAACCGCCAGCGTCCACGAGCCGGCGAGGCCCTCGACCATGAGGCGCTCCGCGAGCAGCAGTGCGAGTGGCGCCGACAGCCGCCGCCAGCCGTCGTACTTGAAGCGCTTGATCGCGAGCTCGATCGGACCTTCGTATGCCACTGCAGAGCGCAGTCGTGACAGTGTCCTCAGGCGTGCGCGGCAGCCGCAGTCGGTGCGAACGGAGTCAACTTCCGCGCCGCAGCGGCGGCAGGTCGGCTCCTCCAGGCGCCTGATCCTCTCCTGACATCGTGCGCAGAGCCATGCTCCAACTGCGCGGCATGCGCCACATCGCGGCGGCAGGACCAGGTCGACGACACGCGAGAGCACGAGTGGAAATTACCGCTCGAGTCAAGCCGCTCTTTACAGAAGGATCTGATCGCCC
>DATCPW010000111.1:0-4281 GCA_036569865.1 Candidatus Dormiibacterota bacterium | reverse complement strand
ACGCGAGCGCCCTGACGTGCGAGCCACGCCGACCAGTAGGCCGTTCCGCAGCCTAGCTCGATGACATCCAAGCCTCTGACGTCGGGCAACACCATCAGCCGCGACTCGGGTACAGACCAGATGCCCCAGCTCGGCCCTCGCGACGCCCATGATCGGCGCCCCGCCTCCACGTAGTACTCGAACGCCTGGACATCCCAGTACGCGCGATTCAGGCGAACGTGATCAGGCGGTTCGCTCATTCGCAGAGCTTCACGAAGCTCTCATATATCCGAAGGCCGTCGGCGCCGCTCTTCTCAGGATGAAACTGGGTGCCCATCACGTTGCGCCGCGCGGACGCTGCAGCAGGCGAGTGCTCTGTTGCACCGATCGAATGCTTGGTCGAATCGGGCGTGTAAGAGTGAACGAAGTACATATAGGATCCGTCGGCGATGCCGTCCCACAACGGGGTGTGATCCGTCTGCGTCACGCGGCACCACCCGATGACCGGCAGGAGCTCGCTGTTGTCCACCTCGCGCACCGTGCCGGGTAGCAAGCCAAGTCCCTGGTGCCGCCCGTGCTCCATCGACTCCTCGAACAGCAATTGGTAGCCGAGGCAGACACCGAGGATCGGCGTTCCTCGCCTGGCGAGCTCGACGACACGTCTGCCCAACCCTGCGGCGGTCAGCTTCTCGAGAGCCGGCCCAAACGCCCCCACCCCCGGCAGCACGATGCCGTCCGCGTCATCGAGCTCATCAGGGTCGGCAGTCAGCTGCGGGTATGCGCCGGCATGGACCAGCGCGCGTTCCACGGAGCGCACGTTGCCGACGCCGTAATCGACAACCGCAATCACCCCAGCAGCCCCTTGGAGGAAGGCACTCCTGGCCCGCCACCCGGAGCCACCGCCTGCCGTAGGGCCAGCCCGAGCGCCTTGAACGTCGCTTCAGCGATGTGGTGGCGGTTGCGTCCCCTGATCACATCGACGTGGATGGTTGCCCCCGCGTGGATCGACAGCGCCTTCCAGAACTCCTCGAGCACTTCCGATTCAACGGTCCCGATGCGCCCGCGCAGCGGAACGTTGTACGAGAGGTAAGGCCGCTTGCCCAGGTCGATGACCACACGCGCCAGCGCTTCGTCGAGGGGTGCGTATGCGGAGGCGAAGCGCGAGATGCCTGCTCGATCGCCAAGCGCCTGCGACAGCGCCTGCCCCACAACGATGCCGGCGTCTTCGACGAGGTGGTGCGTATCGACGTGCAGATCTCCGGATCCGCGCAGGCTCAGGTCGAATCCGCCGTAGCGCGCCACCTGCTCGAGCATGTGGTCGAGGAATGCGAGACCCGTGGCGACCTTGACCTTGCCCTCGCCGTCGAGGTCGACCCTGGCACGCAGCGTTGTTTCCTTGCTCGTGCGCGTGACGTCGGCCTTCCTACTCAAGTCGCACCTCCACCGCATGCGCGTGCGCGCTCAATCCCTCCATGTGAGCCAGGCGCACGGTGGCGTCACGCAATAGCTCGAGCTCGGCGCGACCAAGGGTCAGCACACTCATCTGCTTCATGAAAGTCCGCACGCCAAGCGGAGACGCAAAGCGCGCAGCGCCCGCAGTCGGAAGCGTGTGGTTGGGCCCGGCCGTGTAATCACCGAGCGGAACTGTCGCATAGGCCCCCACGAAAACAGCGCCCGCATTTGCAACCTCTTTGGCGCGCGACGCAGCATCCTCGGTGACGATCAGCAGGTGCTCTGGCGCGAAGTCGTTGGCGATCTGCACCGCCTGATCGAGGTCGCGCACCACGACCGCGCTGCAGGACGCCGCACGAATGATTTCCGCGCGCTCCAGACCCAGCAGCAGGTTGTCGAGCTCTTCCTCCACCCGCTCGGCGAGCGTCGCTGAGTCCGTGACGAGCACCGCCATCGCCAGCGGATCGTGCTCGAGCTGCGCCGCGAGGTCGGCAGCGACGAAATCCGCACGGGCGTTCGCGTCCGCGATGACCATCACCTCGGTCGGTCCGGCGATGCCGTCCACGCCGACCGCCCCGAACACCTCGCGCTTGGCAAGGTTCACGTAAATATTGCCGGGACCGGCGATCAGGTCCACCCGTGGAATGGAGCCCGTGCCGTACGCCATCGCCGCGATCGCCTGCGCTCCCCCCAGCCGATAAACGGCGTCGACGCCCGCGATGTGGGCAGCGGCGAGGATTGCAGTCGGGACGGTGCCGTCAGCGCGCGGCGGAGTGGCAAGGATCACCTCGCGGACGCCCGCGACACGAGCCGGGATCGCAGTCATCAGGACCGTGGACGGATACGCGGCTCGGCCTCCCGGCGCGTAAACGCCGGCTCGCTGCACCGGCCGGGTTATCAGCTCCAGCCCTGGCGACCCGCCCCTCGCCGCATCCATCTGTCGCGAATGAAAATCGCGGATGCGCTGCGCTGCGAACTCGAGCGCTTCGCGGTCGGATTTGTCCAGACGGCCGGCGGCGGCGGCCGGCTCGCCCGCACCAACCTCAAATGTCTCGTCGTCGCGCGGCGCCCAGCCATCGAACTCTGCGCTGTACTCGCGGAGGGCACGGTCGCCCTCGATTGCGACTCGAGCGCAAATCTCCATCACACTCCGGCGCTCGGTTTCAAAGCGCGAGAGATCCAGCCCGCGGCGAGACAGGGGCGAGGCTGCCCACGTGCCGGCGTCAAACCGTTTCATTTCGCGGCCCGCGAAGCTGCTGTCACGCGCCGTGCCGGTTGCTCCGCGGCAGCGCGCAGACGCCCGACCAGCGCCTGGACAGCGGAGGTCCGCGTCTTCAGGCTCGCCTGGTTCGCGATGAGGCGCGCGGTCGAGGTGCCGAGCACTGCCGCAACGCGAAGCTTGTTCTCGCGCAATGTGCGTCCGGTGGCGGTGAGGTCCACGATGCCGTCGACGAGGCCGACCTGGGGCGCCAGCTCAACCGAGCCATGAAGCCGCACGACCTCAACCGATTGGCCGTGCGTCTCGAACCAAGACGCAGTGGTTCGCGGGTACTTCGTCGCCACTCGGAGTAGAGGCGGCCACGTCTCCGGGCCCGCGAGCTTGGATGACGCCGGCACCGCAAGGACCAGCTGACAACCGCCAAAACGCAGGTCCACCAGCTCGTAGTGGGCGCCGGGCGACTCCCACAGGACGTCCTTGCCCACGATGCCGAGGTCAGCTGCGCCGTTGTCGACGTATGCGGGGACATCAGCCGGCCGCACCAGGATCACCCGCAGCGTCGGGCGATCCACGAGCAGCTGGCGGCCGAGCTCGGTGGCGCTCAACCTCGCCACGCCCGAGCGACCGAGAATCCTCAATGCGCCGGGCAGCAGCGCGCCGGTGGGAATCGCGATCGCGACTCGTTCACGTTTCATGCCGGCGACCCCGCCAGCCGCCCGGCGACCTGCTCAGGCGGCAGTTTCAGCATCCGGCGACGTGGCGCCGACCACGACGTCGAAGTCGCGGTGTGGCAGTGGACGAGGTTGACGGCGCCAACCGCTCGCCACCAATCGACGGCCTCTTTGTGATTTCTTGGCTGCGTATCGACCACCGCCCGCATCCCAAAGAGCCTCAGGGTCGAACCCAGGCGCAGAGCTGTTGCGAGCCCAGGCGTATCCCACGCTATTGCCGCATCGAGCCGCGGCAGCTCGGGCGGCCGAGCCGCGCGCGTCAGCATCTCCCACACGAGGTCCAGCTGGACGACGAATCCCGTGGCTGGCGCCGGCCGCCCGAAGCGCGCCAGGAGCCCGTCATACCGGCCGCCCTGCGCGACTGGCCGGCCGAGGTCCGGGCCGTAGCCCTCGAAGATGATGCCCGTGTAGTAGTCGAAGTCCCTGATCGCGCCGAGATCGAGGCTGACGACATCGCCCAGCCCATGTGCCGCGAGCAGCTCCAGGACGCGGCCGAGCTCCGAGAGCGCTCGCTCTGAGCGGCGGTTGCGAACCAGGCCACCCGCCGCTTTCAGGATCTCGGCGCCGCCACGCAGTGCAGGAAAGCGAAGTAGCAGCTCGTGCTCGGCGGAGCGAAGGGTCGTGCGGCTGAGCAGTTCCTCGAGGGCGACGAAGTCCCGCGCCGCCAGGGCGCTGCGGACGCCGGCCTTCACCTCGGCCGGGAGCTTGACGGCCTCCATGATCCCGTGGAAGAACTCGGAGTGGCCGACGTCAACCTGGTAGCGGCGCAAGCCCGTGGCCTCGAGACAGCGCGCCGCCAGCGCAATGACCTCGGCGTCCGCCACGACTCCCGACGCACCCACCAGCTCCGCCCCCACCTGGTAGGTCTCTCGCCTCTGCTGAAAACGTCCCTCGTCGGTC
>DATCPW010000110.1:0-4904 GCA_036569865.1 Candidatus Dormiibacterota bacterium | reverse complement strand
CAAAGTCTTTTGGCGTGTGCGCAACGATGGCGAGCTCCAGTTCGTCCTGCGTGATCAGTGCTCGCCGCCGCTGCATGTCCTGCCGGGCCTCGGTGACCAGGCGGGCGAGCAGGTCTTCGGTGGGGCTCACTCCTGAGAGATTGTCGCCCAGCGCTGGAGAACATCGCCGGCGCGGCCCGAGTCGATCGCGTCCGCGCCGGCGGCGAGGCCCTCGTTCCAGTCTTTGGCGAGCCCGGCCGCGCGCAGGGCGGCCGCCGAGTTGAGGAGGACCACGTCACGGCGCGGGCCGCGGGCGCCGTCCAGTACGTCGCGCGCGATGCGGGCGTTTTCCTCCGGGCCACCGCCTCTCATGGCATCGATCGGCGCCCGGCCGAGGCCGAGCTCCGCAGGGTCGAGCTCGTACTCCTTTCGGTGGCCGTCGATCTCGATCACGTGGGAGGGCCCGCTCACCGACAGCTCGTCCATGCCGTCGCCCGCGTGGAAAACAATCGCGTGCTCGACGCCGAGCCGGATGAGAACGTCGGCCATCTTGCCGGCGACCTTGCCATCGGCCACGCCGAGCGCCTGATACCTGGCGTGGGCCGGGTTGCACAGAGGACCAAGAACGTTGAAGACGGTCCGCATCGACAGCTCCTTGCGTGGGACCGCGGCGAACCGGAAGGAAGGGTGAAAGATGGGCGCAAAGAGAAAGCCGATGCCGGCCTCCTCGACGCAGCGAGCGACGCCCTCGGGAGCGAGGTCGATCTTCACGCCGAGCTGCTCGAGGACGTCGGCCGATCCGCACTGCGACGAGGCGGCACGGTTGCCGTGCTTGGCCACGCGCGCGCCGCACGCCGCGGCAACGATCGCGGACAGGGTCGAGATGTTGAAGGTTGAGAGGCCGTCGCCGCCGGTGCCGCAGGTGTCGAGGAGAGCACCGTCGATCTCTATCGGAACGGCCATCGCGCGGGCGGTGCGGGCAAAGCCGGTGAGCTCCTCGACAGTCTCACCCTTGATGCGAAGGGCAACGAGAAACCCAGCAATCTGAACGGGCGTGGCGTCGCCACGAATGATCTCCTCAAACGCGGAGGAGGCCTCGTCCTCGGTAAGCGATTCACCCCGCACGAGCTTGGCGATTGATTCGATCACGCGATCTTCCTAGCAGCTCTACGAATGAAATTCGCAAGGATCTTCTTGCCTTCCTTGGTGAGGACCGATTCGGGGTGGAACTGCACCCCATACGTCGGGTGCCTGGTATGTCGCAGCCCCATGACGGTGTCATCAGCGGTCCATGCCGTCACCACGAGCTCCTCCGGGATCGAGGACCGCTCCACGATCAGCGAGTGATAGCGGGTCGCCTCGAACGGATCGCTGACACCGGCCAGGACGCCGGAGTTGTCGTGGCGGATCCACGACGTCTTGCCGTGAGAAGGCTCATTGCGCACCACCTTGCCCCCGAACGCCTCGCCGAGGCACTGGTGCCCGAGGCACACGCCAAGGATCGCGACCTTGCCGCTCAGGTCCCTGATCGCCTGGGTCGAGATGCCCGCATCCTCGGGCGTCCCGGGCCCTGGCGAGATGAGGATGCCGTCGTACCCGGCAAGCTCCCCGATTTTCACCTCGTCGTTGCGATACACGACGGGCTCGACGCCGAGCTCGCCGAGGTACTGGACGAGGTTGTACGTAAACGAGTCGTAGTTGTCGATGACTGCAAGCTTCGGAGCGGGAGTGATTGCGCTCACATCTCCTCCGCCATCTCGATGGCCTTGAACATCGCTCCCGCCTTCTCGAGCGTCTCGTCGAACTCCCGCTCAGGCCGTGAGTCCGCCACGACTCCCGCCCCCGCCTGCACGTAGGCGATGCCATCGGCCACGACGACCGTGCGCAGCGTGATCGCCATGTCGAGGTTGCCGCCGAAGCTGACGTAGCCGAGCGAGCCGGCGTACACCCCGCGCTGCTCGGGCTCGAGCGCGGCGATCACCTCCATGGCGCGAATCTTGGGGGCGCCGGAGACGGTACCTGCCGGGAAAGCGGCCCTCAGCGCATCAAGCGATGTGCATCCATCACGGAGCTCACCGCTGACCGTGGACGATATGTGCATCACGTGCGAGTAGCGCTCGACCTCCATGAGGCGATCCACGCGCACAGTGCCTGGCCGCGCGACACGGCCGACATCGTTGCGCCCGAGATCGACGAGCATCACGTGCTCGGCTCTTTCCTTGAGGTCGCTGAGCAGCTCCTTCTCGAGGCCGGCGTCCTCGGCCGGGTCCGCGGCCCGCCTGCGCGTGCCGGCCAGCGGCCGGGTCTCAACCCGCTTGCCCTCGACCTGCACGAGCTTCTCGGGTGAGGTGCCGACGACGTGACGGTCACCGCCGAGCGCCAGAAAGAACATGTACGGCGATGGGTTGATGGCGCGAAGGCAGCGATAGACGTCAAACGGGCTTGCGGCCAGAGGCTTCCGGAAGCGCTGAGAGACGACGATCTGAAACGCATCGCCGGCCAGGATGTGCTCTCGAGCCGCATCGACCATCGCATGAAACTGGCCAGGGGTCACGTTCGATTTCCACGGCGAGCCGTCCGCGCCACGCGGCCACACGGCAACCTGGTCGGAGGCGAGCCGTTCCTCCATCGTGTCGATCCGCGCGACCGCCTCGTCGTAGTCCTCGCGATCCGGCCTGAAGATCGTCAGGAGCTTCAGCCGCCTCGTCACGTGGTCGAAGACCGCGAGATCCTCGGCGCGCAGGAAGGCGCTCTCTGGCATCGGCGGCGGTGGGCCCTCAGCGAGAGGCAAGCGCTCGAAGTGGCGCGCGGTCTCGTAGCCGAGGTAGCCGACGGCCCCGCCGTGAAAGCGGGGAATGCCGCGCACAGGGGCAGTCGCCTCGGCGGCGACGGCCCGCAGTGCGGGCAGGGGGTCGCCCTCGCCGAGATCGAGCGCGCGTGGCTGGAAGCCGATGAAGGAGTAACGGGCCTGCCTCTCGCCACCCTCCACGCTCTCGAGCAGGAAGCCAGGCGAGCCGGGAGGGCATAGGAGCGTGTAGGCACGAACGGGAGTGAGCATGTCGGCAAGCACCTCCCGATAAACCGGGATGAGGGCGTAATCCTCGGCGAGAGCCAAAGCCTCCTGCCTTGTGGGAGTGAAGAGTCCTCCCCGCTTGCCGGGGAGGTGCCCCGAAGGGGCGGAGGGGATGTTCAAATCGGCAACCCTGTGCATACGCTCATCTCAACCTCATCTCAACTGAACTGTCCGCACGACTCCCTGTGGCCGCGCCGGAGCGCCAACGTTATCAGACCTTATGTCTTTTTCGCCTTCAACTTCATCTCGCGCTTGACCACCCGAGCCTCTGCCATCGTCTCCACGGAATCCACATCGGCGACCGTGTGCCAGTTGGCGGCGTGCTTCTCCCACCCCGCCGGCTTGACCCCGAACTTCTTGGCCAGCACAGACACCAGGATCTTCACCTTCATGTCCCCGAACCCTGGGAGCTTCTTGATCCTGACCGCAAGGTCGTCGCCATCCCGAGCCCCGGTCCAGACGGCGGCGGCATCGCCGCCGTACTCCTTCACCACGCTCTGGCAGAGGGCCTGCACGCGCTGCGCCATGCTTCCGGGAAAGCGATGGAGGGCGGGCCGCTCGCGAAATACCGCCCCGAGCTTGTCCGGATCCATGGCGGCGATCTTGCGAGCGTCGAGGTGGCCGAGCCGCTGCTTCAGCACGTAAGGACCGCTGAAAGCCTTTTCCATCTTGACCTGCTGGTCGAGCACCAGGCCGATGAGCAAGGCCAGCGGATCGGTCTCGAGCAGGCGGTTGGCTTCGGGATCTTCAGTCCAGACGATCGGCACCTGCGCATTATCCCAAGGCTCTCACCAGCCGACGTACCTCTCGCCGTTATATACCTTCGTGCTGAAGCCCCCCGATCCGTCGAGCCAGTACGAACCGGGCTCGGCGGCGGACTTCGACCGCCTCTACCGCAGAGCCTACCCGCGCGTCTACCGCACGCTCGTTGCCATCCTCGCCGACCCGGCCGAGGCGGAAGACTGCGCCCAGGACGCCTTCGTGCAGGCCTTCAAAGCCTGGAAGCGGTGGCGCCCCGATGCGCCGGCCGAAGCGTGGATCCACCGAATCGCAGTCAACGCTGCGATCTCCTACAGGCGGCGGGCGCGCCTCCGGTCGGTGGGAGAGGTCGTCAAGCGCCTGGGACGCCCATCGCCGGGGAAGGATCCGGCCGATGTCGCGGCGCAGCCAGACCTGCTGGGAGCGCTTCGGACGCTGCCCCCCAAGCTCGCGGCAGCGATAGTCCTGCGGCACTACCACGGCTACAACAACCGCGAGATCGCCGCCTCCCTGGGCGTCTCGGAACGCACAGTTGGCACCCGATTGCGGCAGGCTGCTGAAAGACTTCGACTCACATTGGGACCCGAGGTGGCACTGGGCGCCTTCTCACTTGAGGCACCTGCTGCGTTGTCTTCACGTACTGAGCAAGAGATATATGCCGAACCCTGACGACGGAATGCTGGGCCCTGGCCTCGAGAAGCGCCTCAAGGCCGCCCTCGACGAGGTGACGCCGCCTTCCCCGCTGCTCGCGAGCGCGCGCTACCGAATGGGCGCCGCGAAGCGGTTGAGCCGGGCGTGGCGCTTTGCGCCGGCCCTCATCGCGATCGCGGCCGCGGGCGCGGCGCTGACGGCGACCGCCGCCACCGGCAGCCCGAATCCAGCGATCTGGAGAGACCGGGCCGGAACCGTGATCCAAAACGTGAGCCACTTCCCGAGCTCGAGCCCCAAGGCCGTGCAGAGCCCGAAGCCGCAGCTGCGGGCGGGCTCGCCGAGCCAGGTAAGCCGCGCCACGCCGTCGAACCACGAGCTCGAGCCGAAGCCGACGTCGGAACCGACCGAGAGGCCCGAGCCTTCGCCAAGCCCCGAGCCGACC
>DATCPW010000109.1:0-3464 GCA_036569865.1 Candidatus Dormiibacterota bacterium | reverse complement strand
ACGTATGGCCCACAACGCTGGAGCTGCGTCGGCTAAAAGCTAAAGCGGCAGCGGCCATTCGGGCACAAATCGTCGTATCCGGGCCGTTCGCCAGGGCCATTCGAGCCCTTTTGGCCGCTTCGCGCCTTTCGGCGCGTCGCTACCTACTGCCCAGAAGTGAGCTGGTAGATCGGCTGCTTTTCGGTCGTGCCCTTGAGCACCAGCGGCTCGTAGTCGATCACCTCGACATCAGACGCCAGCAAGTTGCGCGTCGTCTCGGACATCAGCACCTTGGCCGGCCGCACCTTGGACAGGTATGCGCTGTTGTTGACCGGCACGCCGATGAGGGTGAACTCGAGGCGTCTCTCGGACCCGACGTGGCCCGCCACGACCTCGCCCGTGTCGAGCCCGATCCCAACGGCGATCTGCGGCTTGCCCATCTCGGCGAGCTCCTTGTTGAGGCCGTCGATCTCCTTGATCATCGCCCGCGCCGCGGCCAAGGCGCGCTGTGCGTGGTCGATGAGCGGGTTCGGCGCTCCGAAGACGACGAGCATGCCGTCGCCCTGAAACTTGTCGATGTTGCCGCCGTGCTCGAGGACCGCGTCGATCATCCGCGCGAAGTAGTCGTTGAGGAACCGGACGAGCTCCTCGGCCTCCATCGACTGAGACAGGGCCGAGAAACCGGCGATGTCGGAGTTCAGCATCGTCACCTGCCGGCGCTCGCCGGGCAGGAATTTCGTCTCCCGGTCCGAGCGCGCGAGGACGTAGTCGGTGACCTGCTTGTTGACGTACAGCTCGAACAGCTGGCGCAGGAACTCCGAGCGCTCGTACTGCCTCGCGTTGTCGATCGCGATGGCGGCGAGGTCGGCGATCGCCTGCAGGAACTCCTTGTCCTTCTCCGCGAAGACCGAGGCTCGGAATGGGTTGTCGACGTACACGGCGCCGATGACGCTCCCCTTGGTCACCAGGGGCACGGCGATGATCGAGCGCAGGTTCTGGAGGATGACCGACTGCTGGCCCTTGAACCGGTCGTCGAGGGAGGCATCGGTTGACACGACTGCATTGCCGCTCCTCACGACGTGCTCGATGACCGTGCGAGAGCCCAGGAACTCCTTGGACTTTTCGGGGTCGGCGTCCCCGCCGGACATCTGGACGGACATGGTGCCGGTGGCGTCGACGAGGACGATGAACCCTCGGGACGCCTTCATCAGTGAGATCACGCGATCCATGACCCTCTCGAGCACGACATTGACCTCGAGAGAGGAGCTGAGGTCTCGAGCGAGCTCGTAGAAGATGCGATCGCGCATGCTGAGATCTGCCTCATGAAGCATGGCCACGGGCAGTGTAACGAGGCGGTATTGGGGTTCCTGCGCACTACAACGAATTAAGTGGTCACGTGGGTCGAGTCGCGGCCAGAGGGTCGTCCGCCAGCCACCGGTAAACTCGATCTCCAATGTCCTCCGGCGATTCCCCCATGCCCAACGCCGATGCCCTGCTGGACGGTCTGAACCCGCCCCAGCGGGAAGCCGTCATGCACGAGGACGGCCCCCTCCTGATCTTCGCCGGTGCCGGCAGCGGCAAGACCCGGGTGCTGACCGCCCGCATTGCCTACCTCATCGCCACCCATCAGGTCTGGCCTGACCGCCTTTTGGCGGTGACCTTCACCAACAAGGCGGCAAAGGAGATGCGCAGCCGCGTCGAGCACCTCGTGGGCGAGGACGCGGGCAAGATGTGGGTGGGCACCTTCCATTCCACAGCCGTCAAGATCCTGCGCCGCGACGCCCACCGCATCGGCATCGTCCCGAGCTTCGTGATCTTCGACGAGGACGACACCAGGGCCGCCCTGCGGCGCGTCCTCGACGATCTGAAGCTCGACCAGAAGCGCTATCCCGTGGCGGCCCTCAGCAACGCGATCTCGGCGGCGAAGAACGAGCTCAAGGGACCCGCCGACTACCCGAATCGCAGCTACCACGACGAGATAGTCCGCCGCGTCTACGAGTCTTACGAGGAGCTGCTCAAGCGTTCAGGCGGCCTCGACTTCGACGACCTGATCATGAAGCTGGTCGAGCTCTTCAACACCGACGATGATGCGCTGGACAAGTGGCGCGATCGTTTTCGCCACGTGCTCGTCGACGAGTACCAGGACACCAACCGCGCCCAGTACGTGCTGGTCAACCAGCTGGCCGCCGAGCACCGGAACGTCGTGGTGGTCGGCGACGACGACCAGTCGATCTACCGCTTCCGCGGCGCGGACGTGCGCAACATCCTCGACTTTCGCAAGGACTACCCCGATGCGCATGTGGTGCGCTTGGAACAGAACTACCGCTCGAGCCAGGCAATCCTGGACGCGGCCTACAGCGTCATCCGCAGCAACCCCGAGCGTGCGGAGAAGAAGTTGTGGACCGATCGGGCCGGCGGCGAGAAGGTGTGCGCGACGCAGGCCTACAACGAGGTTGAGGAGGCGGAGTTCGTCGCCGATGAGATCGAGCGCCTGCGCAAGACGGAGAAGCGCGGCTACTCCGATTTCGCGGTCCTCTATCGCACGAACGCGCAGTCCCGCTCCTTCGAGGACGTGCTCGCGCGCCGGCGCATTCCTTACCGGCTGGTTGGCGGCGTGCGCTTCTGGGAGCGCCGCGAGGTCAAGGACGTGGTCGCCTACCTCCGGTTCTGCTTCAACCCGCGCGACGCGCTGAGCTTCGCGAGGATCGTCTCGGTGCCGCCACGCAAGATCGGCAACGTCACGGTCGACGCGCTCGGCGCATATGCAAGAGACACCGAAGCCGATCTGCTCGCCGTGCTCGCGGACCCGGCGCGCGTGCCCAATCTGCCGCGCGCGGCCATCGAGCCGCTACGGAAGTTCCGCGCCCAGCTGGAATCGCTCCGCTCGGTGATGGGTGTTCTGCGTCCCAGCGAGCTGCTCGACCACGTCATCGAGGTGATGGGCCTCAAGGCGCACTACCTCGTCGGCACGCCGCAGGGCGAAGCCCGCATCGAGAACCTGAACGAGCTGCGCGGTCTGGCCGAGAGCTTCGACGACCGCGCGCCCGACCTGGGCCTCGAGGACTTCCTCGCCGAGGTCGCCCTGGTTTCGGACGTTGACGCGTACGACGAGAACGGCGAGGGCGTCACCCTCATCACGCTGCACATGGTCAAGGGCCTCGAGTTCCCCGTGGTCTTCATGGTCGGCATGGAAGAGGGCCTGCTCCCCCACCAGCGCGCGCTGGATGAGCGCGAGGAGAACCCGTCGGCGGTCGGCGCCCAAACCGAGATGGCCGAGGAGCGGCGCCTCTGCTACGTGGGCATGACCCGCGCCAAGGACCGGCTGTACCTGAGCTGCGCTTTCCGGCGGCACCTGTACGGGCGGTCGCAGCCGGCGTTCCCGAGCCTCTTCCTCACCGAGATCCCGCAGGCCATGTTGTCCGCGCCGCGGGGCAGCGCGCCCGTGGCCCCGCCCCGCCAGGGATATAAGGAGAGGTACCAGGCTG
>DATCPW010000108.1:0-5955 GCA_036569865.1 Candidatus Dormiibacterota bacterium | reverse complement strand
TGCCAGCCGAGCTCGCTTAGTCCTCGGCTAGACTTTGGCCCGGTGGCCAAAGACAAAACCAAAGACATCCGGGATCTCCTCCGCGCCGAGCTGCTCGACGGGCGTTTC
This sequence comes from Candidatus Dormiibacterota bacterium, assembly GCA_036569865.1. Taxonomy (GTDB): domain Bacteria; phylum Chloroflexota; class Dormibacteria; order Dormibacterales; family Dormibacteraceae; genus Palsa-872. The sequence continues at coordinate 5,847 of DATCPW010000108.1, read as the reverse complement.
CGGATGGTCGATGTCGACCCTGACTCGACACCTGGTATCAAGAGGCCAAAGCAGGCGCGGAAGGAGATGGAGGAGGCGCACGGCAGGCTGTTCGACCTCCAGGAGCGCCTGTTCGCCGAGAACAAGCGATCGATATTGGTGGTCCTGCAGGCGATGGACACAGGTGGCAAGGACGGAACCATCACGCACGTGATTGGCGACCTCAACCCGCAGGGCGTCCACATCACATCGTTCAAACAGCCGACACCCGAGGAAAAGCGCCACGGGTTCCTCTGGCGAATACGGCGCAGCCTGCCGGAGGCGGGCGTCGTCGGGATCTTCAATCGCTCCCATTACGAAGACGTCCTCATCGCGCGTGTTCACGCGCTCGCTGACCCGAAGGTGATCGAGCGGCGCTATCAGCAGATAAACGAGTTCGAGAAGGAAGTCGTGAAGAGCGGCACGACGATCATCAAGTTCTGCCTCCACATCTCGTATGACGAGCAGCGCAGAAGGTTGTTGGACCGCCTGGACGACCCCGACAAGCACTGGAAGTTTCATGAGACCGACATCGACGAGCGCAGGTACTGGGACGACTACATGAGCGCCTACGGCATCGCCATCCCCAAGTGCTCGACCAAGTGGGCACCGTGGTACGTCATCCCGGCTAACGACAAGGACTACCGCAACTGGGCAGTCGCCAAGATCGTCAGGGATACCATCGCCGATATGGATCCGCAGTACCCGAAGCCAAAGCTCAACATCCCCCGCCTCTTGAAGCGTCTTAAGGACTAACCTAACCGCCAGCCGCAAACCGCGGAAGGTTTGATACGTTAAGAGTCGGCTAAAGGCAGTTTTGAAAGGGGGGCCGACATGAAAGGGCTGCGGCTGGTTTCACTTGTGGTGGTCACCATCCTGGTGGCTGCTTGTGGCGGGTCGGGCACCTCCGCCAAGGTCATCAAGCTTGGGGCGATCCTGTCAATCACGGGCGCCGGTGGCGTCTACGGTCCCCAGAGTCGAGACGGCATGAACCTGGCGGTCAAGCAGATCAATGCAGCGGGCGGCGTCAACGGCGTGCAGATCAGCCTCACCATCAACGACGACGCCTCCGACAAGGCCCAGGCCACGCAGCTCGCGCAAACTTTGATCCAGCAGGACAATGACCTGGCCCTGCTCGGACCGACCCTGTCGAACTCCGCGGTTGGCGCGCACCCGTTAGCCGAGAAGTTGAAGACTCCGATCCTCGCGGTCAGTACCACCGGGATCCACATCGTGCCGGACTGCAACTGGACAGCCACCTCCGCGGACACGACGCCATGCAAGTACGTGTTCCGCGACAGCCTTGGCGAACAGACGGCGATCCCCGACAACATCCAGGCATACGCGGCTGATAAGCACCCCAAGACCGGCGTGCTGCTGGTTGCGCAGGATGACAAGTTCTCCAGCGACGGCGGCAAGATCGTCCAGGACACCGTCGGCCAGTACGGAATCACGCTGCTCAGGACCATCAAGTTCAACAAGACAGAGGCTGACCTTGCGCCTTACGTGACCCAGGCGGTGCAGCTCAAGCCGGATGTGATCTTCATCACCTCTCTCGGTGGAATCCCGGCCAAGATCATGACCGAGGCCCGCAAGCAAAACTGGAGCGGCCAGTTCCTCGGCGGCAACGGGTTCAACACCTCCACCGTTTCCACCCAGGCCGGCGCTGCCGGCAAGGGAGCACGAAGCGCGAGTGCCTGGTACTTGGGCAACACCTTTCCATCGAACGCCGACTTCGTAAACGCATACAAGGCCGAGTACAACAAGAACCCTGACCAGTTCGCCGCCCAGGGCTACACGGCGATCAAGATCCTCGCCGACGCAGCCAGCCGCGCCAACCTGACTTTCAGCGACATCGCCGGCGACCGCAGCAAGCTGCGTGACGCGCTGGAATCGGTGAACATTCAGACGCCCCTCGGGCCGTTCCAGTTCACCTCAGACCACGATGTCAAGCAGACGGTGTGGGTGATCGCAATGGATGGAGCCGGCGGTTTCACCCTCGTCCACGAGATCAAGGCGAGCTAATTCTCAATTGAATGGGAGCGCGGGGGGAGCTTGATCCCCCCGCCATTGCTTTGGGCCAGCAGCTTCTAAACGCGATATTCATCGGCTCCATCTACGCGTTATTCGCAGTCGGATACACGCTGGTGTTCGGCATTCTCGACATCCTCAACCTCGCGCACAGCGCCGTCTTCATGCTGGGCGCCGCAGTCACGTACTCGTTGGTGGTCAACCACGGCCAGTCGTTTTGGGTCGCTTGCGTGTTCGGCGTGGCGGTCGCCGCTCTTATGGGCCTCGTCATTGAGCACGTGTGCCTACGTCCGCTGAGGCGCCGCCGTGCACCTCCGATCGCCGCGCTCATCTCCACGATCGGTCTCGCGCTGATAATCGTCGCCGCGATCGAGCAGGGCCGCCCAGACACGATCTTCAAATCGCTATGGGTAGACGGCGCGAACTCAGTCAGCTTTCCGGCGGGCGTTGTCCCGAACCCGACCTGGTATGTAGCGGGGCTCACCCTGGAGGCAAGCAAGGTGGCGATCATCCCTATCTCCATCTTTCTCATGCTCGTGCTGGGCTACGTGATGCGCTACACGCAGGTGGGTCGAGGACTGCGCGCGGTGGCGGAGAACCCCCGGGCCGCGCGACTGCTGGGCCTTGACGTCGACCGCATGATCTCTCTCACGCTGATCATCTCCTCGGCGCTCGGCGGGCTTGCCGGAATCTTGTTTGGCGTAGCTCTGGGTGACATCAGCCCCTACATCGGCCGCGACAACGTCGAGGTACGTGGACTTGCAGTAATCGTGCTGGGTGGAATGGGCAGCATCCCTGGAGCTGTGGTCGGTGGCTACCTCCTCGGCCTGATCGAGGTGCTCGCCTTTGTCGTGCTGGGCAGCAGCGCACGCGGAGGTGTGGCCTTCGCGGCACTGTTCTTGATGCTGGTCCTGCGCCCACAAGGCCTGTTCGGCGCCCAGCTGCGCGAGCGGATCTAACGGTTGGACTTCTTCTTCCAGCTCTTCAGCGATCCGATCGGATTCTGGAACTCGCACACGTTGCTCATTGCGCAGATCGGCATCAACAGCATCGTCGCCCTGTCGATGTTCGTGGTCCTTTATTCGGGTCAACTGTCCCTTGCAGCTCCCGGCTTCATGGCCATCGGGGCGTACACGTCGGTGCTGATGGATGCCTACTGGCACACGCCCCTGGCGCTCAACATCGCCGCAGCCGTTCTGCTGGCCGGCCTTGGTGGAGTCCTGGTCGGCCTGCCGGTGCTGAGGCTTCGCGGAGTCTTCCTGGCCATCGCCACGATCGGCTTCATCGAGGCGCTTCGGCTCGGTGTGATCCTCAACCTGCCGATCACAGGCGAGGGCCTCGGCCTGAAAAACGACAACGCTGACCCGCTCGGTGGGATCTACCTCGTCCTCGTGTCGTTGGCAGTCGTCCTGTTTGTCGTCTGGCGGTTGACCAAAGGCCGCCTGGGAGCGGCCTGGGCAGCCATCCGCCAGGACGAGCTCGCCGCCCTGAGCCAGGGAATCAACGTGGCGCGCTACAAGATGATCGCTTTTGTCCTGAGCGCGATCCTGGCCGGGTTCGCCGGAGCGCTCGAGGCCCACCTTCAGACGTTCGTCGACCCCAGCGACCAGCAGTACGGCGTCACACGGGCTGTACAGGTATTGACGTTTGCGGTGCTCGGTGGCAGCGGCCACTTCCTGGGGCCTGTGGTCGGAGCGTTGGTGGTGACGAGCTTGCCCTGGGTTTTCGACCAAGCGCGCGACTACATCAACATCGTCACGGGCGTCTTCCTGATCGCGGTGATCGTGTTCCGGCCTCAGGGAATCGTCGGTCGGGGTGGGTTGGCCATCGTCCGGCCGCGCTGGTGGCCGCGCAGGGCTGGGCTGAGTGCTCCTTCGACTGGATAACGTCCAGAGGCACTTCGGCGGCGTCCGTGCCGTCGATGGCGTGTCGCTGGAGGTGGAAGAGGGTTCAATCTACGGCCTGATCGGCCCCAACGGGGCCGGGAAGACGACGCTCGTCAACGTGGTCACCGGCTACGTTCCCTTCCAATCAGGCCGGGCCTGGCTCGGGTCCGATGAGCTCACCGGTCTGCCCGCACACCGGATCGCGTCCGTGGGTGTCGCACGCACGTTCCAGAACATCCGGCTGTTCAAAGACCTCAGCGCGCAAGAGAACGTTGTCGTCGGCATGCATGCCCGCCGCCGTGACGACACGCTCGCTCAACTCGCAACGCTGCCGATTTTTCGCCGCGATCAGAAGGCACGCCTCGAAGAAGCGCACCGCCTGATGGATTCCGTGGGCCTTACCGCCAAGGACATCAAGGGCCGCGCCGCGGGCACCCTTCCGTACGGAGACCAGCGACGGCTCGAGATCGCTCGCGCCCTCGCCCTGAAACCACGCCTCCTCATCCTCGACGAGCCGGCTGCGGGCATGAACCCGTCCGAGAAACATGGAATGCGCGAGTTGATTGAGAGCCTGAACAAAGAGGGTCTGACGATTCTTCTGATCGATCACGACATGCGGCTGGTCATGGGAGTCTGCACCCGGGTTGCGGTGCTCAACTTCGGCAAGAAAATCGCGGACAGCACACCCGAGGAGGTTTCCACAGACGCCGGAGTGATCAAGGCATACCTGGGTACTGGAGGCGAGCGCGAGGTTTCGAGCGCACCAGGGGCCAGGGGTGTCGATGAGTCAGTCGAGGTGATCGAAGCCGGCGCCACATCCGGTGTCGCCGCTGAGCCCGCCAATGCGATCCTCGAGGTGCGCGATCTGTCCGTCAGCTACGGCGCCGTCAACGCCGTCCGCGGCGTCTCGTTGCGCGTCGGCCGAGGCGAGGTGGTGGCGCTGATCGGGGCCAATGGAGCCGGGAAATCCACGATCCTCAACACCCTGTCCGGGCTCATCCGCCCTGATTCGGGATCCGCGGTATTCGACGGTTTGGACCTGACGTCTGCCAGCGCCTCCGCCATCGTGCGTCGCGGCCTGGTGCAGGTGCCCGAGGGCCGCGAGATCCTCGCCCGCCAAACCGTGCTCGAGAACCTGGAGCTGGCCACGTGGGGCAGGCGGGATCGCACCGCGGTCGGTAAGGACATCGATGCGGCGATGAAGCGTTTTCCGATCCTGGGCGAACGCCGGGCCATGCGCGCGGCCACGCTGTCGGGCGGGGAACAGCAGATGCTGGCGATCGCGCGGGGGCTGCTCGCGAAGCCGCGCCTCTTGCTGCTCGATGAACCGTCGCTGGGCTTGGCGCCGCAGATGGTCGATGAGGTGTTTGCGACGATCGACGAGATCCACAAAGACGGCACGACGATCCTTCTTGTCGAGCAGAACGCCCTGCGCGCGCTTGCCATCGCTGATCGCGCGTACGTCATCGAGACCGGCCAGATCCTCTTGAGCGGCAGCGGCGACGACCTGCTGCACAACCCCGCAGTGAGGCGCGCCTACCTCGGGGGCTAGACAGCTGTGCTGGGCAAATAAAAAACCCCGGGCCGTTAGGCCCGGGGCTTAATTGGTCGTTTAACCCTTAGAGGGTGCGAACGCTCTTCGCGCGTGGCCCCTTGGGGCTCGCCTCGATCTCGAAGGAAACCTTCTCGCCACCCTGGAGGCTGTCGAAGTCGCCTTCGGTGCCGCTCCTGTGAAAGAAGAATTCCTTACCGTCTTCGGCTGCAATAAAGCCGAAGCCACGGTCCGCGACCAGTTTCTTGATGGTGCCTGTAGGCATTTCCATCTCCTATCTCTCGAACGAATGGCCAACTCAACTCGGCGGGCCTGTTCGAGAAACGGAGCCTGCGGTGAGCGCCTGCACTGTGCCGGCAA
>DATCPW010000107.1:0-7128 GCA_036569865.1 Candidatus Dormiibacterota bacterium | reverse complement strand
GGTCGAGCTCGGGCTGGTGGCTCTCGCCGGCTTCGGCATATGGTCAAGCCGCCGTCAAATGGCGCCTGCAGGCGGGTAGCCGAACCGTTCAAGGTGAGGTAAGATCGCCAGAGTGCCACCAGATATAGGATCTGTCGAGGCAGCCAGCCCCAAGATGTTGGCTATCACCCTCCCACCGATCATCGCGGTGGTGAACCAGAAGGGCGGCGTTGGCAAGACGACCACCGCCATCAACCTGGGCGCGGCTCTCGCCGAGATCGGCCACTCGATCCTGCTCGTCGACCTCGACCCACAGGCCAACTCCACCTCGGGACTTGGGCTAGATCCGGTTCGGGCCCGCTTGAACGTCTACCACACGCTCATCGGCGAAGCCACCATCGAGCAGGCGATGGTGCCAACCAGCGTCCCCGGGATGCAGCTGGTGCCCTCCCACATCGACCTCGCCGGCGCCGAGATCGAGCTCGCGACGATGAGCGCTCGGGAGACCCGACTGCGCAAGGCCCTCGGCTCCGTGCCGGAAGGGATCGGCTGCATCATCATCGACTGCCCTCCCTCCCTGGGCCTGTTGACCCTCAACGCTCTCAGCGCGGCCACCAGCATGTTGATCCCGACTCAATGCGAATACTTCGCCCTCGAAGGTTTGCGTCACCTCCTGTACACGCATCAGCTGGTGCGATCTCGCCTCAACCCCAACCTTGGAATTGCCGGCATTGTTATGACGCAATTTGACGCACGCACCACTCTGTCCTGGGACGTGCTGCGAGAGGTGCGCCGCTCGCATCCTGCCCACGTTCTCGAGACGCTCATACCCCGCAATGTCCGGATCAGCGAGGCGCCGAGCCACGGCAAGTCGGTGATCCAGTACGACCCCTCGAGTCGCGGCGCGGCTGCCTACCGCGCCCTCGCAAAGGAGCTTTTGGAACGATGAAGCAGCGAATTCGTGGATTGGGCCGCGGCCTTGACTCCCTGATACCGACCCGCGAGGGCGATGTGATGGTGCCCCAGATGGTTGCGGTCGACCAGATCCGCCCGTCTCACCAGCAGGTGCGCACGAGGTTCGACGCCGAGCCGCTGGGCGAGCTGGCCGAGTCGATCCGCCGTCACGGTGTCCTGCAGCCCATTCTCGTGCGAAGGCTCCCGGACGGGTACGAGCTCATCGCAGGTGAGCGTCGCTGGCGGGCGGCCCGGCTTGCTGGCCTCAGCTCTGTACCCGCTGTCGTGCGCTTCGACGATGGCAATGACGCGCAGCTCGTCCTCGGTCTCATCGAGAACCTGCAGCGCACAGACCTCGACCCCATCGAAGAGGCAGGCGGGCTGAAGCGTTTGACTGAAGAGTTTGGGCTGACGCACGAAGAGGTAGCGCAGAAGATCGGCAAGCATCGTGTCTCGGTGTCGCAGTCGCTGCGACTTCTGAACGGCTGCGCGGCGATCCAATCATCAGTGGCGTCCGGCGTTATCAGCGCGGGTCATGCCCGCGCACTCATCGCCCTGGAGTCGCAAACAGCGCAGGAGCATGGCCTGAAAGTTGTGATCGCGCGGCGCCTGTCGGTCCGGCAGACCGAGAACTGGGTGCGAACCTACAAGCCGCGGCGTAAGCCAAGGGGCGACGGCTCTGCCGAGCTGCGTTCGCTCGCCGGCGACATCGAATCTCGACTCGGCCTACCGGCGAAAATAACGGGCTCAATGAATCGCGGAAAGCTGGAGCTCACGTACTCGAGCCGGGAAGAGCTTGAACGGGTGTGCGGTAAGCTCGTCAGCTAGCACGTATGGCCCTATCACCACAATCCGCGGCTGCAGCCGCGCCAGCCAGACCTTCAACCGCTACATCGCTTCTCCGCGAGCTGGTCGAGGTCATTGTGCTGGCGGTGATCCTGTATTTCGGGATCAGCTTCGCCGTTCAGGCGGTCCACGTCGAGGGCCTATCGATGTTCGCAACGCTGGACGACAACGACTACCTCATCGCGAACAAGATCGACTATCGTCTCCATGCCCCACAGCGTGGCGACATCATCATCCTGCGCCCACCAAGCGACAACTCGAAGGACTTCATCAAGCGGATCATCGCGCTGCCTGGCGAGAAGATCCTCATCAGCCACGGCATCGTGTACATCAACGGCCACAAGCTGGACGAGCCTTACCTTCCGGAGGCATGGACGCAACTCGACACGTGGGGCGGCCCCGACGGCATGGTCGTGCCTCCCAACGCCTATTTCGTCATGGGCGACAACCGCAACCGGTCACAGGACTCGCGCATCTTCGGGTTCATCGGCCGGGATCGCATCGACGGAAAGGCCTGGTTTCGCATCTGGCCTTTGAACCATTTCGGGGGCATCTATGCCCAGCTGCCGGTGCTCGAAACCGGCACCGTCGTGGCGGGTTAGGTATTGCCCCCACTCGACTTACTCTCGCTGGTTAGCCAGCAGATCCTCTAGCGCAGCAGGGTTGGCCGGGGTCCCCCCGGCCATGACTTTGTCTCTTGCGTCACCTAGCGCGGCGAGGAGAAACCGATTCGTAATAATCCAATCCCGGGAAGGAGAGCAGGCGCGTCGGCGAAGCCGGCTCGCCGGTGAGAGGGAACCGACTGGTTCCCTCTTACCCCTCGTCGATCGCCGCCCGGAACGCCGACTCGCGTGTGAACGGGCCGATCACCGCGGCCTGAATCGGTGAGCGGAGCACCGAGTTCGCGACCCTGCGGACGTCAGCGGCGCTGACAGCGTCCACCATCCTGAGCTCGTATTCGATGTCCTTGATCTCGCCAAGCAGCAGCTCCTGGTAGGTGAGCCAGAACGCGACGCCGTTGGTGGTCTCGAGGTCGAGTCGCAACCGACCCTTCGTGAACTCTTTGGCGCGATGCAGCTCTTCCTCCGTCAGGTCCTCATCGCACAGCCTGCGCATCTCGGCGATGACCGCGCGAATGGCTTCCATCGCTTTCTTGGGATCAACTCCGAGGTAGATGCCGAGGTGGCCCGTGTCCCGGTGCTTCTGCGTGAAGCTGTGCACGTCGTACGCCAGCCCGAGGCGCTCGCGAATGTTCAGAAACAGACGCGAGCTCATGCCCTCACCCAGGACTGTGTTGAGGAGGTCGAGCGCGTAGCGATCGGGATCCAGATAGCTCTGGGCCCGCACTCCAAGTCCGATGTGGGCCTGCTCTGTGCGCTTCCGTCGCAGCATCACATTCGACCCAACCAGGGGCGGGGGCGGGTCCGGCGTCACAAGCCCATTTGATTCTGAAGGGAGAGTCACGCTGGAGCCGATGGCGGCCAGTGTCTCGTTTTCGTCCATCGCGCCCGCTACGCCGATGACGAGGTTCGGCATCCGGTAGTGCGCGTCGGCGTATTCGAGAATGTCATCGCGGGTGAGACGCGCCACCGACTGCTCGGTGCCGGCGATGTCCCGGCCCAACGGATGGCCAGGCCAGATGATCTCTTCCAGCAGGTTGAGCGCGTAGTCCTGCGGTTGGTCCTGGTACATCTTCAGCTCTTCGAGGATCACCAGGCGCTCACGCTCGACGTCGTCAACAGCGAGCTTCGAGTTCGACACGATGTCGGCGAGCACATCGAGCCCGAGCTGAAGATGCTCAGCCGGCACCCGGGTCCAATAGGCGGTCAGCTCTTTGTCCGTCGATGCGTTGATGAACCCGCCGACACCTTCGATCGCGTCGGCAATCTCCTTCGAGGTCGGCCGGCGTTGCGTACCCTTGAAGAAGAGGTGCTCGATAAAGTGCGAAGCGCCAGCCAGGCGTTCGTCCTCCAACCTCGAGCCGCCGCCGAACATGAACACGAGGCTGGCGGACAGGCGCTCCGGCATAGGTGCCAGCACCACCCTGGCGCCTCCCGCAAGGCCGTGAACTCGATAGGGAACGCCCATGGGAGTCGCCAGTATATGAGCGCCACCTCCCGCGCCGGAGGGCGGGCTCCCGCGCCAAAGGCGCGTGGGCCCCAGCGGAAGGCCTGATTCCGCGGTTGGGGCTATTCGCTCTCTTGGAGGGCGCCGAGCGCCGCATAAAGAGTCATCGCCACGAAGTCGGCGGGCATTCCGTCCGAGACCGCGTCAAGGGCCTCGCCGAGATACCGCCGCACGTTGGGGACGCGGTCCACGTCGCTGAGCTCGAGACAGTCGCGGATCGCCTCGGCGATCTCGGTCGGCGTGATCTCCTCATCGCCCGCGCCATCCTCGACCGCGTTGATCAACGCGATCGCCTTCCGGATCCGCTCAGCCGCGGCCCGGCCCGTCATGTGCTGTCGGGCTACTCTGCGACCGACTTGCGAAGGCCGACCACGACCCGCCTCTCGGGTTCCTCGCCGATGCTCGAGCTGGTGACCTCGGGATCGCCTTCGAGGGCGAGGTGAATCGCCCGTCGCTCGAAAGGCTGCATGGCGTCGAGGGTGATGGCGTCGCCGGTCATCTTGACCTGGCGCGCAGCGCGCAGAGCGATCTCGCGCACGGTGTGCTCGCGCCGCTGGCGGTAGCGCTCCACGTCGACGATGATGCGTTCGCCATCGGCGAGGTGCCGCCCAACCATCACGTTGGTTACCGACTGGAGCGCGCGAAGCGTCTCGCCTCGCCACCCGATCAGAGCGCCAAGGTCGTGACCGCTGATGTCCAGGGTCGTGGGCTCGCTGCCCTGGCGTGTTGTGACCTGGGCGCGAATGCCCATGTGCTTGAGCAGGCCCTCGACGAGCGTGCGCGCCATCTCCCCTTTTCCGTCAGCAGGAGCAGCCGCCACGCCCGCTGCCACCTGATCGATCACGGTGACCTCGACCACGGTCTCCTCCGACCCTTCGCTCATAACCTTGACGTCGACGTTGCGCCGACTTTCGCCAAGCTCTATCAATGCCGCATCGACTGCCTCGTCGAGCGTGCGCCCGCGCCCCTCTGCTGATCTCATTGCACCGCCCTCATCTCTTTTTCTTCTTGCGATTGCGCCCACTCTGCGGCTGGGCTTTCGAGCCGTTTTGCGGGCCGTGACGGCCTCCGTTCTGGGGCCCGTTCTTCGATCCGTTTTTTGATCCGTTCTGGGAGCCGCCGGCAATGTCTTTCGGTCCGATGTCGGCCGCACCCTTGGGGCCGCCGAATGTCGCCTTCGGTCCGATGTCGGGTCCACCTTTGGTGCTGGGGCCGCGAGCCTTCAACCCCATCGCCGGCGCTGCGTCCGCCTTGTTTCGCCCTGGGAGGAGGTTTCCCCAACCGACGACGAAATACTGCTGAATGATACCCACGCAGTTGCCGATGAACCAGTAGAGGCCGAGCCCGGCGGGGACGTTCAGCGCGAACCAGCCGATCATCAACGGCGACATCCACACCATCATTTTTTGCATCTGCTGCGCCTGGGCCTCCTGGTCCGTCAGGTTGGGCGCCGGGGGCATCTGCAGCATCTTCGTCTGGACGAAGGTGGTCGCCGCGGCGAGCAGTGGAAAGACCAGGTATTCGGGTGAGGGAATGCCCACATTCGTGCCGAATAGAGGTATCGACATCAGAAGATGGTGGTTCGGGTTGTCGTTCAGGTTGGGGATGAACACGAAGTGGGCGGCGACCTTCGCGCTGTGCGCGAAGCCCGTGAACACGTAATAGAGCGCCGTCAGGATCGGCAGCTGGACGATGAGGGGAAGGCAGCCCACGAGTCCGGCGAAAGGATTTATGCCGTGCTCTGCATAGAGCTTCGTCATCTCGCTCTGGAGCTTTTGCGGCTCCTTCTTGTACTTCTTGCGAAGCTCGGACACCTCGGGTGCCAGCTTTCGCTGCTCCAGCATCGATTTCCTCTGCGTCACCAGCTGGAATTGCTGCAGCGGGGAGAGGATCAGCCGGATGCCGATGGTGAGCACGACGATCGCAAGGCCGTAGGCGCCAATGCTGGATAGCATCGGAACGTCCGAGAAATGGACGTAGATGAAATTCAAGACAGCCGCGAGGTTGTCCTCGAAGATCACCTTCCAGAGATGCTGGATCGGCAGAAAGACGTCGAACACAGAGCTTAGGAAGATGTCAGGTCTCCAGTGAATTGCGGCCGGCGGCAAAATCAGGGAACAGGATCGTAGCCGCCCTTGGCGAACGGATGGCACCGCGCGATCCGCGCCGCTCCCAGCCAAGCCCCGCGCAGCCAGCCGTACTTCTCCACCGCCTCGTACGTGTATTGCGAGCACGACGGGTAGTACCGGCACGACGGCGGAAGGATCTTCGAGAACGTCATCTGGTAGCCGCGAATCAGAAGGAGGAGAATCCTGGTCATCAGTTCAACTTTGAGATCCTGAGCGCAGCCTGCGAGGCCTCCTCGCTCAGGTCGGCGAACGACATCACGAGCGCCGCCGGGCGAGCGATCAGTACCACGTCATATCGTATTCCCCGGCTGGTCAGCGGCGAATCAGGACCGAGCAGCTTTTCCCGGGCCAGCTCTCGCACGCGACGCCTCGCACGGTTGCGGGCGACGGAGCTCTTGAGAGCCCGGCTGACCGTCACGCCGACGCGGTTTGCGTCGCCGGAGCTGGGGACCGCAAAGGCGACAAGTGCCCGCCCGCTGTAGATTCGCTTGCCCGCCAATACGGACTGGAACTCCGCCTGCCGGCGGAGGCGGTAACGCCTCTTCAACGCGAGAGGCGGACTAGGCGCTAAGCCGCAGGCGGCCCTTGCGACGGCGATTCTGCACGACTCGGACGCCGCCCCGGGTGCTCATCCGGCGCAGAAAACCGTGCACGCGGCGGCGGTACCGCTTCTTCGGCTGAAAGGTTCGCTTGATGGCGGGATCTCCCTATGCGCGATGCTTGAAGTGAACCGCGCCAGTGTATCGAACCTGGGTCTACGCGATTGCCACATCGGTACTATCACTTCATCAGGTGGCGTGCAGCCTTGCGAAGAAGATATGCCTTTGCTACAATCCCGGCCCGGAAGCAGATGGAGTAGGGGTAGCAGCTCCAGTCCAGTACAAGTCGCTCAAGTCGGTCCCACTAAACGCCACAGTTGAGTCCTGAATAAGCATACAACACCGCTTCCATATTTCGGGATCGACCGGATGTGGGATTTCGGACAGGTAGGCGCCGCCAGCCTGTGGAAATCCGGTCCGCTCTTTTCCACAGGACACAGTTAGGCGGAGCTCATGGGTCGTTGAGCTTCGGTTGTACCTGCGGTCGCCTTTGA
>DATCPW010000106.1:0-15608 GCA_036569865.1 Candidatus Dormiibacterota bacterium | reverse complement strand
CTGTTGCGTATCGTCGGCCTCAACCCCAACTTCAACAACCGCTACCCGCATGAGTTCTCAGGCGGCCAGCGTCAGAGGATTGGAATCGCGCGGGCGCTGGCACTCAACCCGAGCCTCATCGTGTGCGACGAAGCGATATCTGCCCTGGACGTCTCCATTCAAGCTCAGATCGTCAACCTGCTCGAGGACCTGCAGCGCGAGCTGAAGCTCACGTACCTGTTCATCGCCCACGACCTTTCGGTCGTTCGCCACATCAGCGACCGCGTGATGGTGATGTATCTCGGCAAGATCGTGGAGATTGCAGACAGCACTGAGACCTATCTGAACCCGAAGCACCCGTATACGAAGGCGCTGCTGTCAGCGATACCGGTTCCCGACCCGCACATCCAGCGCGGCAGGCGCCTGGTTGAGCTGACGGGCGAGATTCCGTCGCCACTGCATCCGCCCTCAGGGTGCCGGTTTCACACTCGGTGCCCGATTGCGCGGGTGCCGACGCCATGCGCCGAAACCGAACCGCCGTTGGAGGAGAAGCTGAGCGAGCACCTGGCCGCGTGCCATTTTTCCTCAGACGTATAGCCAGCCTCGTTCAGCGCAGCCGCTTCTCCATCTCGCGCACGCGGTCCGATGCCGGCCATCTTCCCGCGTAAACGCCCTCGTTGAGTACCTCGGTCAGCTCCTCGAGGAGGGGCTCCATCGGGCCGGCTCGCGCCGCACGCTGATACTCGAGCGGCGTTTCGGGAGGCGCGCGACGACGCCTCAGCCGCCGCTGCACCCGCTCATAGAGGCGTAACAGCTCCGATTCGCCTGGCGCAGCTCGGTCTCCCCTTCCCCATCGCCTGGTGCGTAACCACGCCCACAGCACGACCACCACCAACGCGATTGCGACTGCGGGTGGGATCGCAGCGAGCACGCCCAGCGAGCCCAGGGCGGCAAGCGGCGCGCCGATCGATAGGTGCGGGATCAGGCTGGCGAGGCCCGCGGCCGCCCACCGATTCGGGAACTTGGTGGCCGGCAGGGCGGCGAAACCGGGCGAGGGGTCGACAGGCACCCAGCCGTGACCGGCGAACCACACCTCCACCCAGGCATGGGCGTCGTGCTCGCGCACGATCGACTGGTTGAGGACCGGGTCGTAGTCGCCAGTTGAGTAGCCGGTGGCAAGTCTCGCCGGGATGCCAAGGCTGCGCAGCATCAGGGTTTCCGCCGTCGCGAACTGCTCGCAGTAGCCGATCTTCGCGTCAAACAGGAACCAGTCGACAGGGTCGCGGCCGGTCGGCACCTGCCCCAGCTGCAGCGAGTAGCGAAAGTTTTGCTGCAGGTAGGTCGTCAGCGCCATCACCCGGTCGAACTCGGTGTCGGTGTGGCCCGCAACGGCCTGCTGGGCGAGCAGCTGGGCCTGCTTGGATAGCGCCTGGAAATTCGTGTATTCGGGGTTGTTCTCCGGGTACGCAGCCAAGAGTGGGTCCGACTCCAGCTCTTGCGCGGAAAGGTTGGGCAGGTACGAGACCACGGAGTAGGTCTGTCCGGCGCGCAGCACGTCCGGCGTGCGGAAGGTTCCATAGACGTCGCGGCGTAGCGCGGCCACGGGGGCATACAGGCTTTGGATCGGGTATGCGGCGCTGATCACCCCCGGCAAGGTCCTGACCACGCGGAAGACCTGGGCGAACGTGCCGAGGTTGTGCTTGGGAGCCGGCGGCAGGAATCGCGGCTGGATGTAGGGCTGGAAGGTGACGAAGCTGCGGTTTGATGCCGTCCACTGGCCTCCTTGATAGGTGTCGAACACGAGGCCGCGCCAGTAAGCCGGCGCGCCGGTTCTCACGTACATGACCGGCGCATCGCCGAGCCTGCCTCGGAAGTGGAGGTCGATGCTGTTGGTCGCGCCAGAGGGATCCCCGCTGATCTGCACCAGCGGAAGTGCGGGATTTTCGAGCTCGCCCCTGAAGCTCGTGAAGTTCGGGAGCGAAACCACCAGCGGGGTCGGCGCGAACGCAGTCGGCTGCGGGATGACGATGAAGGCGGCAAGGCCGAGCGCGAGCGCTCCGATCAGACCCAGGGCCAGAGGCCGTATCGGCCCAGCGACCTTGGCGTCGAGGCGGCGCAGGTGCGACGTCATCCAGAAGCCGGCGAGGCAGATCGCCCAGAGGGCGACGAGGATGCCGAATGGATAGTCCCAGGCGAAAACGGCCGCGAGGTAAAGGATCGCGAGGCTGATCCACAGGCTCGAATAGCAGTTGCGGCGTGTCTTGAGGTCGAAGCTCGTGACCGCCACCAGCAGGATGGCGAAGTTCGCCTGGGGCAGGATGCCGCCGAAGATCGCCAGCACCGAGTCGGCGAGGAAGTAGGCCAGGGCGGCCATGACGAGGCCCGCGACCAGGATCTGACCGGCCAGATTGCGCCTCTTGTTCCGGCCGCGGTAGCTAACCACATGGCCGATGGCCGCAACGACGACGCCGACGGCGGGAACGACATAGTCCTGGCCGTAGATCGCCACCGCAAAAGCCGCGACGACGAAACCGCAGAAGACAAAGACGCGGCCCGGAAGCGAGTTCTCCACGGGCGAGGCCGGCAGTTTCAGGGAAAGTGGAAGCCTCAAAGCGGCCACTCTGTCCCGGCGCGCTGGATCGGAGCTTCGATCTCCAGCTTGGCATCGCCGACGACCCACGCGCGGATCCGTCCGCCTCGCTGCTGAACAGTTTCGAGTGCCTCAGTCAGTGTCACGCTCGTTCCAGCCGTGACACCTACGGCGTCGGTGACCGAGGGCGCCATGTCATCCCCGCCGGACGGCCCCGGATACTTAGCCAGCCACTCCAAAAGCGCCCACAGTGAGCGCGCCTCGCTCGGCAGGCTCGGCTCAAGGCCTGGGGCCCACAGCACGACGCGTCCGCCGCCCCGGATGCAGTCCCACGCCTCAGAGGCAGCCAGGCGCGCGACCTGGTCGGCGATCTCCTGACTCGGCGGGTTGGGATCGCAAAAGATGCCCACCGTTTGCACGCCCGGTGGCTCGTATTCGCGCACGACCAGCTCTCCCAGCCGAGCGCTGGACCGCCAGTGGATGCGCCGCAGCGGATCGCCGGGGCGGTACTCGCGCACGCCGAACAGCTCCATCCCCGAGCCCGCGCGCGGCGCCGAGACGCTGGCCTCCAGCTCCCTGGCCTGCGGTACAGAGGTCAGTGATGTGAACCGAGGGAGGACGAGGCCGATTTCCCCATTTGCGCCCTTCCGCCGGAACCGGAAGAAGCCAAGTGGGTCGCTCGATTCCAGGATCCAGTTGCTCGCCACGATGGCGCCACGCCCGAGAGGACCGAGGGTTCGTCGCTCGACCCAGCCCGACCGCGGCACCAGACCGGTGGCGGCTCGCGCGTCGGCCCCGCCGATGGACCCCGAGAGGCGAGCCGGTCCACGCGCGCCTCCCGTCGTGGTCATCGTGAGCTCGATGTCGGCCTGGTCCCCTTCGAAAACCGGGGCCGGCAGCGGGCCGCTGCGAATCAGCAGTTCTGGGAGAGCCTCGATGGGCGAATCAGGCCCTGGCCTGGCGCCGCCCAGCCTGAGATCCGCCCGGAGCCCGCGCCAGTTCCAGCTGGCGTACACATATGCCGCGACGACGAGGGCCGCAATCCAATAAGCGAGCAGAAACAGCCACGCGACCTCCGACGTGGTGCCGTAGTAAAAGACGGCGGCGGCCACCGCCAGAGCACCGACGAAGCGCCAGGTCGGGGTTCCTATCAGTGTTGCCTCAGGGGCGGGAGTGGAAGCGAGGCAACCGTCTCTTCGACGACATCAGCCGCCTTGAACCGGCCTCGCATCCCAAGGCGGTGCGAGAGAACAGGCAGCGCGAGCAGCTTGATGTCATCAGGCAACACGAAATCACGTCCCTCGAAAAGCGCCCACGCTTGAGCCGCACGCTGGAGGTAGACGCCCGAGCGCATGCTCGCGGGCAGTAGAACCTCTTCTCGCAAACGAATCGCATGCAACAGCGACACGATGTAGGTCCGGATCGCGGGAGCGGCCACTACTTTCAAGCACGCGTCCTGCAGCTCGATGACCTCCGCCAGGCTCACCACTGCCCGCAGATCGGCGATTGGGTCGCCATGCTCGCGGCGGGCCAGCACCTCCATCGCCTCGTCGTCGGTCGGCGGACCCATCTCGGCCGCGAGGATGAAACGGTCGAGCTGCGATTCGGGCAGCGGGTAGGTCCCGTGAAACTCGGCGGGGTTCTGCGTGGCGACGACGAAGAAGGGGCGCTCCAGCGTGCGCGTCACGCCCTCGACGGTTACCTGCCCCTCCCCCATCGCTTCCAGCAACGCTGACTGGGTGCGCGGCGTCGCGCGGTTGACCTCGTCCGCAAGCACGATGTTCGCGAACACGGGGCCTGGGATGAACCGAAAGCTCAGGTCCTTCTGGTTGAAGACGCTGGAGCCCGTGATGTCCGAGGGCAGAAGGTCGGGCGTGCACTGGATCCGGCGAAACGCGCCTCCGACCGACGTGGCGAGAGCCCGAGCAAGGAGCGTCTTTCCGGTGCCTGGCAGGTCCTGCAGCAGGACGTGGCCGCCCGCGACGAGGCCGGCGGCAGCCAGGCGCACCACCCTCTGCTTGCCGACGATGACGCGGTGGACGTTCTCTTCGATTCGCGCTAAGAGCTCGGCGGCGCGACGCGGTACGAGAAGGGGTTCCTGGTCAGCCGACGACATGTCGGACAAGTCTAGGTGCGCGCGCAGCTAACTCCTAAACGCGAGATCGCTCAGGACTAGCCGATCATCCTCGCGATGACTTCCGACAGGTTCGGCCCGCCTTTGCCGAAGGGAACCGAATGGACGCGATGCGCGAACACCATCTCGGCGACCTCACCAACCTGGGCCGGCCCTACCTTGTCCTTGGTGTCGTAAGCGGCCTTGGCCTGGGCGGCGCGTGCGCAAACGAGGTCGGATCGGTGTCCGTCCACTTCGAGCGCGATCGAGAGCTGAGCGATAAGTCGCAGGATCTCGCGCGGCAGCTCGACCTCAGGAAACGTAGAGATCGCTTCGGCGATATGCGATCGAACGTCCTGCTCGGATTCGGCGTGCTGCTGGTAGAACTTCGTCGGGTCGTCTTCCCACACCGCCCGCTTCTCGACTATGGAGACACGCTGGTCGAGGTCGCGTATGCCTTCGACATCGACACACAGCCCAAAGCGGTCGAGGAGCTGCGGGCGCAGCTCCCCTTCCTCGGGGTTCATCGTGCCGATGAGGATGAATCGCGATGGATGCGAGACGGACACGCCTTCGCGCTCGACCGTGTTGATGCCCATCGCTGCCGCGTCGAGCAGGACGTCCACGATGTGGTCGTCCAGCAGGTTCACCTCGTCGACGTAGAGGATGTTGCGGTTGGCCTCCGCCAGGACGCCAGGCTCGAAGCGCCGTGAGCCCTCCTTGAGCGCCGCCTCCAGGTCGATCGTCCCCACGACCCGGTCCTCGGACGCGTTTATCGGCAGCTCCACCACACGCATGCGGCGGGTGGCGACAGGGAGCTTGCCGTGTTTGGCCCGCTCGCGGCAATCGAGGCAGAAGTCCTCGGGATCGTCGGGATGGCACCCGAAATGGCAGCCCTCGACGACCTGCTGCTCGGGCAGGAGCTTCGCGAGCGCCCGAACGGCGGTGGACTTGCCTGTGCCTTTCTCACCGCGGATCAACACGCCGCCGATTGCAGGGTTGATCGCGTTCAGCACCAGGGCCAGCTTCATCTGCTCCTGGCCGACGATTGCCGTGAAGGGGTAGGAGTACCTGTCTATCGCCATCGAGGTGATGTTACCGGGGGTGAGCTGCGTAATCAGCGCGCGCCTCTCCCCAGCTCCCGCTCCACCGCTGATGCGATCTCGTCCCGCGACAGGTCGTAAAGGCCGTAGTACCGCGCCCCCATCCGTTCCGCGAGGTCGGCGCACGCGTTGATCGCGTACGTCTGGTACATCGGCGCGACCCGTGCCAGGTGCTGCACCGACGGCAGGTGACTGTAGTCGCGAGCCGAGTCGATGACCAGCGCGTCGATGTGCTCTGCATCGATCATCGCCGCCACCTTCTGAGCCTCGACCAACGGCTCCTCCTTGAACATCGAGATATTGCCGCGGCCGTCGCTGATGAGGACCAGCAGTGGCCTGATGGTCGGGTCTCTCAGCAGCTCGGTCTTGACGACCTTGTAGCCGGCCATCAGGCCGTGCGTGAGCGGTGTGGTCCCTCCGACCGACAGCTTCTCCAGTCGCCGCCTGGCGAGCGAGACGCTCGAGGTGGGACGGAGCACCACCTCGGCGGTGCGGTTCTTGAAGATCACGACGGCGACTCGGTCGCGGCGCACGTACGCGTCCTGGAGCAGCGAAAGGATCGCGCCCTTGGTGGCGGCCATCCGCTGCTCGGCGTCCATCGAAGCGGATGCGTCGACGACGAACACGATCAGGTTGCCGATCTTTCTTTCGCGGACCTTCTGGCGAAGATCGTCCCTCTCGATCTTCAAGCGCTCACCCGGCAGACGGCCACGGTCCACCTGCATCGGCGCCGCCGCACGAACTGTGGCGTCGATCGCGAGGTCGTTGACCTTGGCCCTGGGCTGAGCTCGCACGTAACGACCGCGCCGGTCAGCCGTCTGGCTGGCCGACCGTTTGCCGCCCTGCTTTCGGACGCGCCGCTGCCTGGGCAGGTCGATCCGCTTCAGGTTGAACATGTCGGTCGCCTCGGGCGCCGACTCGCTGCCGCTCGAGCCGCCCGTGGTCATCCCCTGGTCGCTGCCTGCCGACTGCTGGCCGGTGTCGGCGGCACTCGAGGTTTGCTCGGCAGTCGTATCCGAGGCAGAGTCACTCTCCGAAGCCTGGGGCTCACCAGCGTCTGACTCGGGCTCCTTCGAACCTTCCTGCCCATCCCCCTGTTCGGGCGAGGACGTTTCCTCCTGGTCACGGCGCACGGGCTGGCGAGCCCGATGGGCGAGTGCAAGGGTGGCCGCGTCGTAGATGTCGTCGCGGGTTGGCGAAGCATGGCGGCGGTAAGCGGCGAGGGCCCTGGCGGCGTGATCAATGACGACGTCGGCGCGGTGGCCGAGCACCTCGGCTTCAACGCAGATCGAGGAGATCAGCCGCGCCTGGCCTGAGGTGACACGCACCTTCTTGACAGCGACGATCGCCTCGGCGAGCGCACGAGAAAGGTTGTGGTCGGCCGCCGCGAACTCGGATGCGAACTCGGGCTCGCCCTTCTTGAAAGCAGCGTCACGCTCGGAGATGAGCACGCGCTGGTCGGGGTCGCGGATCCCCTCGATGTCGACGCATAGGCCGAAGCGGTCGAGCAGCTGCGGCCGCAGCTCGCCCTCCTCGGGATTCATGGTTCCGACGAGGATGAAGCGCGACGGGTGGGCGAACGAGACGCCTTCTCGCTCCACGATGTTGACGCCCATCGCGGCCGCGTCGAGCAGAACGTCGACCAGGTGGTCGTCCAGCAGGTTGACCTCGTCGACGTAGAGGATGTTGCGGTTCGCCTCGGCCAGCACTCCTGGCTCGAACCGCTTCGCGCCCGCGCGCAAGGCAGCCTCGATGTCGATGGTGCCGACGACGCGGTCCTCGGACGAGTTGATCGGCAGCTCCACGACGCGCATCCGCCGCTTGTGCGAGGGCAGGACGCCGGCGGCGGCGAGGCGCTGCCGGCAGTCGGAACATAGCGCCTCCGTGTCTTCGGGGTCGCAGCCGAAGTGACAACCCTCGACCACGAGGTGCTCCGGCAGCAGCCGGGCCAGGGCTCGGACCGCCGTCGACTTGCCGGTGCCCTTCTCGCCGCGAATCAGCACCCCGCCGATGGTGGGCACTATGGCGTTCAGGATCAGGGCCAGCTTCATCGAGTCCTGGCCCACGATCGCGGTGAAAGGAAAGACGTGCCGATCGAGCGTGACGCTCATGGACTCAGGATAGATGGGGAGCAAAGCGCCTCAGCCAGACGACCATTCGGGCACAAATGGTCGGGTCGCCGGCGTGCCACGGGCCTTTTGTGCCCTTTTGGCCGGATCCCGGGCCCCTGCCGGGGGTTAGCTGGGAACCAGCGCCTTGACCAGATCCCGCTCCTGGATCAGCTCTTCGGTCGTGATCCTGATGCGCTCCTTGGCGTCGGCGTCGTGCTCCAGCCCTTCGACCACTTTCCATGTGGTCCCGTCGGTGGCTACTGGAAATCCAAACTGCAGGCCCTCCGGGGTCCCGTACTCACCCTTGCTGCAAACGGCCAGCGAGGTCCAGTCGCCACGAGGCGTCGCGGTGCGAATGCTGTTCACCGAATCGATCACTGCGTTGGCCGCAGAGGCCGCGGACGACAGGCCGCGAGCCTCGATCACCGCAGCGCCCCTCTTCTGGACGGTGCTGATGAAGTCTCCCGTCAGCCACGCGTGGTCCTTGATCACGTCAAAGGTGGGTCGCCCGCCAATTCGGGCGTTGCGGGCGTCCGGGTACTGCGTCGCCGAGTGATTGCCCCAGATCGCCATGTTGGTGACGCTCGTGACAGGGACGCTCGCCTTCTTCGCCAGCTGGGTTTTGGCCCGGTTCTCGTCAAGCCGGGTCATGGCGAACCACCTTTCCGCCGGGACGTCGGGCGCGTTTGAGCGTGCGATCAAACAGTTGGTGTTACATGGGTTGCCGACGACGAGGATGCGCACGTCGCGGGCAGCCTTCGCCTGGATGGCCTTGCCCTGCGGTGCGAAGATCCCGCCGTTGATCGAAAGCAGGTCGCCGCGCTCCATCCCCGCCTTGCGCGGCACGGACCCGACGAGGAGCGCCCATGACGTGCCGTCAAAAGCCTCTTCGGTGTTGCTCGTCAACACCACATCGGCGAGGAGTGGAAAGGCGCAGTCATCGAGCTCCATGGCGACGCCTTGCAGCCCCTTCATCGCGGGCTCGATCTCCAGCAGGCGCAGGACTATCGGCTGGTCGGGGCCGAGCAGCTGGCCTGATGCGATTCTGAAAACGAGCGAGTAGCCGATCTGGCCGGCAGCGCCGGTCACCGTGACGTGGACTGGCCCGCGGGATCCGTCGACTTTAGTTGTCATACGTGCCAATGCTAGCTGGACTTGTGCCATGCCCTGGTTGAGAGCATTGGTGAGGCGCCGGCGACGATCGCGAGTCCGTCTATTGCGCGGGCGTGGTCATGACCTGTCGTGAAACGCGGCGCCTCGTGCCAGTTAAAACGGATCCGCCTGGCCGAAGGTTCCGGTGCGCCTAGCCGCCGCCGCAGCCACCGGCGCTGTGCGGGAAGAGTGAGGCCAGGGTGGGGAGGGCTAGCATGATTGAGGCGCCGCCGGTGAGGATCGCTGCGGCGACGCTGAGTAGGACCACTCTTGCAGTCCGGCTGATGGCACAGACAAAACGCTACCGTCGGCGGGAAGGTTTCGCGCTAGCGGAAGCCCTCGCCCTCAGGTTCGAACAGCTCCCCTTCGGCGATGCGCCTCGCGAAGCACAGGAAGCCGCTGTGGGCGACCATCCGGTGGGACGGCCGCAGGCTCCGGCCGCGCACCGTCCATCCCCTCTGCAGCAGCTCGAACACCTCCAGCATCCCGAACCCCCGCGCCTCGCGCAGGCCTTCGAAGAAGCGCTGCACCTGGCTGATGTTGGGACAGTGGGCAAAGACAATCCCCCCAGCCCGAAGGGCGCTGCAAACCGAGGGGATCGCCTGCCAAGGCTCCGGCAGGTCGAGGAGGACCCGATCCATGTCGCGCTCATCCACGCCCTGGTAGATGTCGCCGAGCTTGAGAGTCAGGTTGGGCGGCACAGCGCCCAGGGTGTCAGTGATCGCGCGCGTGGCGGCCTCGAGGAACTCCTCGCGCTGCTCGTACGAGACGACCAGGCCACTCGGTCCCACCGCACGCCATGCCGCCAGCGTCAGCGCCCCGGTCCCGGTTCCCGCCTCGAGCACCCTGGCGCCGGGATGGAGGTCCGCGTTGATCAGGATCGCGCCGAGGTCCTTTGGGTAGATCGGCTGCGCCTGCCGGACCCGCCCGGTCACCTGCTCGGCGAACGTGGGCCGAACGGCCAGCAAACGGGCTCCCAGCTGAGTGGTGACCACCACCCCCTCCGGACGCCCGATCAGGGCGTCGTGCTCGATGGCGCCTGAATGAAGGGAATGCCGCGCGCCGGCCTTGAGCCGCACGCGGTGCTTCCTGCCGACCTTGTCGACCAAGAGGACGAGATCCCCATCGGAAAACTCCTTCATTCTGGTTTTCGGGCGCGGATCAGGCAGTGCCAGTACGCGTGCCAGAGCTTGCCTTCCCGGCGTTCAGGATGCAGCTCACTCCGGGCCTCTCCTTCGGAGGACTCGATGACGCCCGCCAGGTCCGCCACCAGCTCGGGAGCGACCGCCATGTTGCCCATCCAGTCTTCGAAGTCCCAGTCGAGCTCGCGGCTGGTGGCGACCTCGACCACGAAGCCCGCCTGCTCTAACCGCTCGGTCCACTCCGAAACTGTGAGCGAGCGAACGTGCGACGGGTCGCGCCGCACCTCGACGTCGTGCAGAACTTCCCGTGCGGCAGTCGGTGGCGCACAATCGACGAGGGCCGCCGCGCCCCCGGGCTTGAGCACGCGCAACGCCTCGCTCAGGAAGCCGTCGAAATCGGTGAAGTGATGGGGCGCAGCCCGGACTGTGTAGAGCTCGAAAGAATCGTCCGCAAAAGGCAGCCGGGAGGCGTCTCCGAGCACCCACTCGGCATTGGAAAGGCTCCGCTCCCGCGTCAGCCGGCTGGCGTGGGCCAGCATCTCTCGAGTCAGGTCCAGGCCGATCACTCGGCGCACGAACGGCGCCAGCGCCAGCGCCGTGTTGCCGGTGCCGGTTGCCACATCGAGCGCCAGGTCGGCAGGCTGTGGCTGGGCGAGATCGAGCACCTCGCGCAGGCGCTCGGTCGAGGTATGGAACGCCGCTTTGGCGTAGTTCGCCGCCACCGGAGCGAACCGAGAGCGGACGTCTTCAGGCACTAAGCGAGTTTAGGGCCGCTCCTTGCGTGACTTGTCGAAGGGTGACTCCGCCCTTAAGGCGGCGGGCCTGGCGAAGCCAGATCCCGGCGCTCCCCCCTGTCGCGCCGCGAGCGAAGGAACCCGACACCGACGACCACCAAGACGATCATTGCTGCAACGCCGCCCCACACCAACGGGCTCGACCGAATCGAGCGTTCCAGGCTGTCGCCGAACAGCACGCCGAGGAGCAGAAACACGCCCGCCCATGCCGCGCTCGATATCGCCACGCTGATCGCGAAGATGCGGTAGCGAAGCTTGAGGATGCCGGCGGCCACAGTGAGCGGAACCCGAAATCCCGGGATGTGACGGCCGAAGATCAAAGTCCACGGCCCCCACCTCGCAAACCACCCTTCGGCACGATCCAGGCGGCTGGGGGTCAGCTCGAGGAACCGGGCGATTCGGTGCTCCAGCAGCCTGCGGCCGTAGCGGCGCGACAGCAGATAGAGATTGGTGGCGCCGAGCGTGACAGCTAGCGTGAAACCGAGCCAGGCGGCGAACAGGACGGGGAAGTTGTGAGGAAGCCGATGCCCTACATAAAGAAGGAAGGCGTCGCCAGGGATGAAGAGTGGTGGTCCCGACTCCTCGATGTAGATCAGCACGAACCCGACGAGGTAGCCTTCGTCCCGCAGGATGTCTCCAATCGATCTGTCCGCGCCAGGCAGCTCGCCGGATGCGTCGTGCTCGATCAGCAGCCACATCACCACGATCACGACGATCAGCAGGGCGACGCCGCCGACGACTCGCCACCGTGCCGATAGGCCGAAGACGTTGTCCGGGTCGGTTGCCTTGTTCATCCGCGGGCCAAGATACGGCTATCGTTCGAACCAATGGCGAAGGCTGTCGCCCGCTGGAGCGGTCAGAAGGTCAAGTTCGATATCGAGTCGGCCTCGGGCCACACCGCCAGCATTGACGAACCGCCGATCTTCGGCGACGACGCCGCCATGCGGCCCACTGAGATGCTTCTTGGCGCTCTCGGCAGCTGCACGGGCCTCAACGTCGTCCTGCTGCTCAAGAAGTTCAAGCAGCCGCTCGCATCGCTGGAGGTCGAGGTCGAGGGCGAGCAGGAGAAGGAGTGGCCCCGGCGGTTCACCAAGATCGACATCACGTTCGTCACCGGATGGTCAGGCGACTTCGACAAGAAGATGGTGGACGAGGCGATCGACCTTGCCTGCAACCGCTATTGCCCCATCCACGCGACCCTCAGCCAGGGGTCTCCATAGAGCACAAGCGAAAAAACACCTGAAGCGTTTCGGCCTTTTCTGCCTCCTTCTCCTGTGCGCGGCTTGCAGCATCAACCCTCCGCTCGCGACTACCTCACCCACCCCCACTCCCACTCCACCTCCAACCTCCACCCCATTCGAATCGCCGACGCCCACCCCATCCGCGCCGGCCTCCCCCACCGCGATCCCATGCCCGGCGTCCTCAAGCCTGGTGAGCGCGCCGCTGTGGCCGCGCGCAGCCAACCTCGCGTACGACTCGACCAGGTCCCAGGTCCTTCTCTTCGGCGGCCTCGGCGCCACCATCAGCAACGACACGTGGGCCTGGGACGGCAGTCAGTGGATCCGGAAGGAGTCGAACGTGATGGCGTCTACCAGGGAGGGCGCCGCCATCGCCGACGATCCCCACGACCACGTGGTGCTGATGTTCGGGGGTGACAGGACCGGCGACTACTGGGGAGACACATGGCTCTGGAACGGCGCCTGGCACCAGGTGTGTCCCGCGCACAGCCCATCCCCTCGGACCGGAGCTGCCGTGACCTACGACCCGGTTCGTCACTTGATTCTGCTGTTCGGCGGATTTGACGGCGCGCAGCTCAACGACACGTGGCTGTGGGATGGCACGGATTGGATCAAGCAATCACCGGTCGCCTCGCCGCCGGCTCGCCAATATGCTCGGCTTGCTTTCGACCCTGCGCGAAGCAACGCTGTCCTGTTCGGAGGCTATGGCGCCTTGAGTGATACCTGGACATGGGACGGAAGCGCGTGGACGCAGCGCCATCCTGCCAGGACTCCGCTCGGGGTAGACGACAGGACGCCCTTCCCCGAACCGATGGTCTATGACGCCGCGCGAAAGGTGATCCTCTTCGTCGCTCCGGTCCAGCACGTAGCGTCGACTGGCGCCGACACGATGGACACTTGGACATGGAACGGAGCGAGCTGGACGAAGCTCGCGCCGGCGGCATCGCCACCGCTTCGCGACGGATTCGGGTTGGCGTTCGACGCGGGTCGCTCTCTCGTGGTGTTGGCCGGCGGCTTTCCTATCGGCAGCGCCGACCCGACCACCACGTGGGGCTGGAATGGGGTGACCTGGTCGCAGCTGAGCGGCTTGCCGGCCTGAGTCAACGGCGTTTCTCAACACCCGAATAGAATTAATCCTCGTTCCATAAGCCCCCGTTGACTGAGGCCGCTACGGAAACTTGCTCGAGAGCTACATCCCGCTCCTGATCTTCGTACTGATAGTTCTCGGTTTGATTGGCGCATTGGTCACCCTCAGCTTCGTACTGGGCCCCAACAAACCGCACAAATCGAAGCTCGCCCCGTACGAGTCCGGCATCGTCACCGACACCCCTGCCCACAAACGGCTCTCGGTTCGCTTCTACCTCACGGCGATGCTCTTCATCATCTTCGACGTCGAGTCGGTGTTCTTCTACCCGTGGGCGGTGATCATGCGGCAGCTCAAATGGTTCGGCCTCATCGAGATGTTCGTGTTCATGGGCATCCTGCTCATCGCGCTGGCTCACATCTGGCGCAAGGGAGGCCTTGATTGGGACTAGAGGAAATGCTCGACCCGATGGGACAGAACGTCCTGACCACCACGCTGGGCAAGCTCGTCGGTTGGGGACGCGGGAACTCCGTGTGGCCGGCTCAGTTCGGCCTCGCCTGCTGTGCCATCGAGATGATCGCAACGGCAACCGCGGGCGTCGACATCGCACGGTTTGGCTCGGAGGCCTTTCGAGCCTCCCCTCGCCAGTCGGACCTCATGATCGTCTCCGGCCGCGTGTCCCAAAAGATGGCGCCCGTGCTGCGCACCGTCTACGACCAGATGCCGGAGCCCAAGTGGGTCATCTCGATGGGCGCGTGCGCGTCGACCGGCGGCGTGTTCAACAACTACGCGCTGCTTCAGGGCGTCGACAAGATCGTGCCTGTCGACGTTTACATCCCCGGTTGCCCTCCTCGCCCTGAGGACCTGCTCAACGCTTTGATGATCCTGCAGGAGCGCATCAAGGCCCAGGGAATCAAGCCGCGCCAGTGATCGCGGACACGCTGACAATCGACCGCGGCGTCAGCGCCGGCGATGCCTGGATCACAGTGCCGTCCGAGAGCGTTCGAGACGCGCTGACAGGCTTGCGGTCCGAAGGCTACGGGCTGCTCACCTTCCTCACGTGCGTCGACCACCTCGCCGATTTTTCTCGTGAATGGCCGACGCGGTTCGAGATCGTGTACCAGCTGCGCAACCTCGAGTCGCGGGAGCAGCTGCGGGTCCGCGCCTTCGTCGACGGCGACCCTCCGAAGATCGATTCGGTGCAGGACATCTTTCCGCCGGCCAACTGGGACGAGCGCGAGACCTACGACCTGTTCGGCATCGTCTTCAACGGCCACCCAGACCTCACCCGGATCCTCATGCCCGACGACTGGGTGGGGCACCCGCTGAGGCGCGACTATCCCGTCGGCGGCGAGACCGTCGAGTTCTCACAAGAGCACGAGAAGTGGCAGACCGCGCCAGAGGACGCCTGATGAGCGAGACCCAGGGCGTGACGATCACGAAGACCGGAGAGGCCGGCGCTTTCGGCGGAGAGATCCTCACCGTCAACTTCGGCCCGCACCACCCGTCGACTCACGGGGTGCTGAGGCTGATCGTCGACCTCGACGGCGAGCAGATCCGGCGGATCAAGCCGGTGATCGGCTATCTGCACACTGGAATCGAAAAGCAGATGGAGGCGCTGCGCTGGCAGCAGGGCGTGGTGGTCACGGACCGTCACGACTACCTGTCCCCTCCCATCAACAACCTCGCCTACGCCCTGGCGGTCGAAAAGCTGATGGGCGTCGAGGTGCCGCCGCGAGCCCAGGTCCTGCGGGTGATCATGTCCGAGCTCACGCGCCTCTCTTCTCACCTCGTGTGGATGGGGACGAGCGGGCTCGAGCTGGGCGCGATGTCGATGCTCATGTACTGCTTCCGCGAGCGCGACACGATCCTGGATATGAACGAGGAGATCTCCGGCTTCCGGATGCACACCTCTTACATCCGGCCGGGTGGCGTGTTCGCCGACGCGACCCCGAGGTTCCTCGAGATGCTGGACGAGTTCATCGGCACGATGCCCGGGCACGTCGACGAGTACGAGAACCTGCTGACGATGAACCCGATCTGGCGGTCCCGCACCATCGGGGTCGGACGCCTGTCGCCGGAGGACGCGAAGTTGCTCGGAGCGAGCGGGCCGATGATCCGCGGCTCAGGTATTGCGTGGGACCTCCGTAAGACGATGCCGTACTCGGGCTATGAGAACTACGAGTTCGAGGTCGCCACCTCCAACGATTGCGACTGTTACGGACGCTACCTCGTGCGGATCAAGGAGATGCGCGAATCGGTGAAGATCCTGCGCCAGGCGCTCGATCGGTTGCCGGACGGG
>DATCPW010000105.1:0-2564 GCA_036569865.1 Candidatus Dormiibacterota bacterium | reverse complement strand
CATCGACGGGACGCGAATCTTCACGCATTTCCCGCCGGCGGACACCTACAACGGCGACTTCAGCGCCGGCGAGGTCGTGCGGAGCGCAGCCAATTTCAAGGACCAAGATCGTTCGTCGCGGTCCCTCTATCTATATGGGCGCGGCGATGGGGGCGGAGGTCCCGACTCGGAGATGATCGAGTCGGCGCACCGGCTCATTCATCTCCCGGGTGCGCCGGGGATCGAGCTGTCGCGCGCGGCCGACTTCTTCGAAGCGGCCTCCACGGAAGCGCACGAACTGACGACCTGGGTGGGCGAGCTGTACTTCGAGCTGCATCGAGGCACATACACGACGCAGGCTCGGACCAAGCTCTTGAACCGCAGGGCGGAGCAGGCGCTGCGCGAGGCGGAGATGTGGTCGGTCGCGTTAGCGCACGACTATCCCGCGAATGAGCTGGACGCAGCCTGGAAGCAGCTGCTCACGAACCAGTTCCATGACATCCTTCCCGGCTCGAGCATCGACTGGGTGTACGAAGACGCCGAGCGCGAACTTCGTGCCGTCATCGAAACGGCCGCGGGGATCGCCTCGACGTCGGTCGAGCGTCTCGTCGGTGCCGGCGACGACCCGATGGTGTTCAACGTGAACTCGCATGCGCGTCGCGAGGTGGTCGATCTGGGCGATCGATTGGCACTTGTCGAAGCGCCGTCCTGCGGTTGGGCCGCGGTCGATCCGGCTGCAGTCACTCACGAAGAGCCGGTGGTGGTCGCGGAAGGTCGCATGGAAAACGAGCTCCTATGCGTGCAGTGGGACGAGCGTGGCCTGCTCACCTCGATCTTGGACAAGGCCGCGGACCGTGAGGTCCTCGCGCGAGGGGCGAAAGGCAACCTTCTGCAGCTTTACGAGGACAACCCTTCCCGGTGGGACGCATGGGACATAGACAGCGACTATCAAAAACATGGAGTCGATCTGGTCGAGATGTCGCGGCAAGACGTGGAGATAGCCGGCGGCTTGCGCGGTGCCGTGCGATTCACGCGAGAGTTTGGGCGCTCGCGCATCTCCCAGCGGATGGTGCTTGACGCAGGCTCGCGCGTGCTTCGGTTCGAATGCGAGGTCGATTGGCAGGAGGACCACAAGCTCCTCAAGGTGGCGTTTCCGGTCGCCGTCCACTCGGCGAGGGCGACGTACGAGATCCAGTTCGGCCACGTCGAGCGGACCACGCATACGAACACGTCCTGGGACCAGGCCCGCTTCGAGGTGTGCGGCCATCGCTGGGCCGACCTCGGCGAGGCGGGTTACGGCGTCGCACTGCTCAACGACTGCAAGTACGGCTACGACATCCGCGGCTCGGTCATGCGCCTCTCGCTGCTCCGCGCGCCCACGCACCCTGACCCGACGGCGGATCGCGGCCGCCATCGGTTCACCTACGCGCTCATGCCGCACCCAGGAGATTTTCGCGAGGCCGGAGTGATCGCCGCCGCCGAGGACTTGAACGCACCCCTGCGGATCGCGCGAGGCGTCGCGAAGGGGGAAAGTCACCGCTCGCTGATCGAGGTTGACATGCCCCAGGTCATCGTCGAAACGATCAAGCGCGCCGAAGATTCGGATGCGACAGTCGTGCGGCTCTACGAGTCGTGGGGTGGGCGAACCAAAGCTCGACTGCGAACGACGCTGCCCGCGACGCGTGCGACTCTCTGCGATTTGTTGGAGCGCGAGCTCGAAGAGGTCGCGGTGCGCGACGGTGTGATCGAGCTGGAGCTAACGCCGTTCAGGATCCTGACTCTGAAGTTGGAACCCTAGTTAGAATTTTCGGCGCGATGCCGAAGGTGACGTTGGTAGGGGCCGGCAGCGCCGTGTTCGCTCGTCAGGTGATGACCGACATCCTCGCCGTCGGCGGTCTCGACCGCGGTGTCTTTGCGCTGGTCGACATCGACCCGGACCGGCTGGATCTTGCGCGTCGCATCGCCGAGAGGCTGGTCGAGATTTCGGGCAAGGCCTGGACCGTCGAGGCCTCGACCGACCGCCTCGACGTTCTGAAAGGCACCGACTACGTGGTCAACTCGATCGAGGTCGCAGGCCTGCAGAACGTGCGGCACGACTACGACATCCCGATGAAATACGGCGTCGACCAATGCATCGGAGACACGATCGGGCCAGGCGGCATCTTCAAAGCGCTGCGGACCGGGCCCGCATGGCTGGACATCGTGGCGGACGTGGAGCGCGAGGCTCCGCGCGCCGTCGTCCTCAACTACACGAACCCGATGTCGATCCTCACGCTCGCGGCGAGCCGGGCCACTGGCCTCGAGATCGTGGGCCTGTGCCACAGCGTGCAGGGCACATCGAGGCTGCTCGCGGAGTTTCTGGACGTGCCCTATGAGGAGCTGACCTGGCGGTGCGCCGGCATCAACCACAACGCCTGGTTCACCAAGCTCGAGCGCCACGGCAGGGACTTGTATCCGCTGCTTCGCGAGCGCGCGGCGCAGCCGGACTACTACGAGCGCGACCCCGTCCGATTCGAGGTGATGCTGCGCATGGGCGCGTTCGTGACGGAGTCCAGCGGCCACTTCTCCGAGTACGTTCCGTACTT
>DATCPW010000104.1:0-26131 GCA_036569865.1 Candidatus Dormiibacterota bacterium | reverse complement strand
CCCGCTCGGTCCGTCACCGACAGCTCGTGGTGGGTGAATCCCACCGCCTCCGGCAGGAGCCGGACGAGCTCCAAGCCCAGCTGTCCCCCCGCCCCAAGCACCAGCGCCTTCACAAATTGGGACGGTATCAACAATCGAGATTGGCTAAGTCGCGGCAACTTTTAAGTATTCGCTTTACAGTTGCGTACAAGTAATGACTGAGATGGCCTTTGGCGACAACAGCGTTGCCTTGCGGGGTAGTGCTGGATAAGTGCGCAATCCGCAGGCAGCGCCAGCTGGTGAGCCGGCCGCTCGCCGAGTGCATGTCCTGATCGTCCAGGACCATCCCCTGCTCGCGTCCGCGCTCGCCCGCGTGCTCGAGGGACAGCCCGATCTCGCCGTTTCCGGCGTTTCTGCCAGTGGGGCCGACGCCGTAAAGTCGGCCGCCCTGAAGCGGCCTGACGTAGTGCTGATGGACTTCCGGCTCCCTGACGTGACTGGGCCGGAGGCGGCCCGGATGATCCAGAGCGAGCACGCCGAAGCAGCGATCGTGTTCCACAGCGCTGAGGAGTCCGAGACCGCGCTGCTGGACGCGGTCGACGCCGGCGCCACCGCCTACCTGACCAAGGATGCGACCGCTGATCAGATCATCGAGGCGGTTCGGAGGGCATCAAGAGGCGAGGTGCTCATCCCGGTCGAGCTGTTCGCCCGTGCGATTGCCCGGCAGCGCGGGGTGGTCACGAAGAAGCGCGAGCAGGAGCAGCTCATCGCGGAGTTCACCCCCCGAGAGCTAGACATCCTTCACCTCCTGGCGGAGGGACTTGACACTACGGCGATGTCCAAAAGCCTCGGTATCGCCCCCCACACCGTCGAGTGGCACGTCCGCCACGTGATCGAAAAGCTGCAGGTCCACTCGAAGCTTCAGGCGGTCATTGCGGCCGCACGCAAGGGGCTGATCGAGCTCTAGCCGCTTCGACAAGCCATCCGGTTACAGGGGTAGTCCGCCGTGCTCCTGCATGGCGACAATGCAGGCCCTTCGGCGTAGTACGAGAGGGTGCAGCTTCGACGAGGGCCTCCGACGGCCCCGCTATCCCCTGTCAAGACGCGGACGCTCCGCGTGCTCGAGGCCCCTGCCGGGCCTACACGCGCGCCTCGGCTTCGCCGGACCTGGCGGTCTCTCAATGCCTACTCCTTTCGCATGGTGGCCGGCCTCTTGCTGGTCTCGGTCCCCGTTTCCATCGTGCTCGGTTTTGTCATGGCCAACTGGAGCGCCCAGACGAGCATCGACAGCGCCAAGGCTCGGGCCGAGGCAACCGCCGAAAGCGCGGCCGTCCGCATCACCGATTTTGTCGCTGAGCGGAGGGCCCAGATGCGGTCTATCGCCCAGAACAATGTGGATGAGCTCAAGGCGCCCCATCTAACCGCCAGGCTGGTTGCCTATTTCCAGGCCCAGTCGTCATTCGCCGGCCTGCAGATCTACGACCTCAAGGGCAAATCTCTAGCGGTTTCCGCACCCGGAGTGGACCTCTCCCCCACGCCCACAGACTCCACCCTCATCAACAGCTTGAGCGTCGAGACGATGGGGCCCGTAGTGCTTCAGGGGCGAGTGGGTCTCGATTGGATCATGACCGCACCGATCGTCGGCTCCGACAGCAAGCCGCAAGGCGTCGTCGTCGGCGACATCAACGTGGCAGTGCTCGGCAGGTTGCTGAACCCTTACGGCCTCGACGTCTCCACAGCCAACGACCAGGAGATGCACCTGATCAATGCGCAACATCTTCTTCTGTACAGCTCCGCCTGGGGCGTGGTCAAAGACGAGAACGCAATCGTGCCCCTGGGCGCTCTAACGGTCGCCGGCGAAGGCGCGATCTACGAGCAGGCCATGACGGTCGGCGCCGGCGCCAACCAGATCGTTGATTACAGGAATCATTCGGTCTTCGCCGGGTACGAACCAATCCCCTTCCTGGGCTGGGTGGTGGTCGCGTCCATCGACACGGCAAGTGCCCTTGCCCCGGTCCGGGCTCAAGAACTTAGGACCTCGCTCCTCCAGGGCTTGAGCGTCCTGCTGTTGATCGGATTTGCGATAGTCCTGGCGACCCTGACCACGCGGCCGATCGTCGCGCTGGCTCGCGCCGCGACTCTGGTCGAAGCCGGAGATCTCACCGCGAGGGTGAACCTCAAGGGCGGCGGCGAGGTCCGCCGGCTCGGCGACGCATTCAACGCCATGGTCGAGCGGCTGAGCGGCGTCCTGTTCCGCCTTCGAGGCGAGGTCACTGAATCTGCGGCCAAGCTGTCGGCGGTAGCCGAGCAGCTCGCGTCGGCCACGTTCGAGCAGACCACTGCGGCCACCGCCACGTCAGCCAGCATGGAGGAGCTCGCGCGGAGCTCGACGGCTGTTGCCGAAACTGTCGACCGCGTTGCCAGCCAGGCCGCCGAAACCCAGACCAACCTCGAGCTCGCACAGACCGACCTGAAGGCGTCAGGCGATCGCACTCTCGCCCTCGCAGGCCGCATCAACGAGATCGAAGGCATCCTCGAGCTGATCAACGACATCGCCGACCAGACCAACCTCCTCGCGTTGAATGCCGCCATCGAAGCCGCGCGAGCGGGTGATGCAGGCCGAGGCTTCGCGGTCGTCGCCGACGAGGTGAGACGACTGGCCGAGCGCTCCAAGGCAGCGGCGGCGCAGATCGCCAGGCTCGTTGAAGGCGCGCAGTCCGAGAGCACCGAGACGGTGATGGCTCTGGAGAAGGGCGTCAAGCAGATGGAACGAGGCCTGGCGATGATGCGGGCGATGAGCGAGGTGAGCGGTCAGGTGCAGCTCGCCAGCCAGCAGCAACGCTCGTCGACCCAGGAGGTCGTCGTTGCGATCGAGCACATCGCAGAGGGCAGCCGCTCCGTTGCGGCCACCGCCCAGGAGATCGCGTCTGCGGCCGCGCGACAGGGCGAGCTTGCTGCAGCGCTCGCAGGTTCCGGCTGGGAAAAACCGGAGGCGCGACCGCGTGGAGCTTAGAAAGGGAAACGAGCCGGGCCGGAACGACCAGCTAACTCTCGCTCCCGTCATTCCTCTGTCGGTCAAGGTGGCCAACCCGCCCAGGTTGGCCGAACGCCGGCCGTCGGGGAGACCGGCCGACACCTTCTTCACCCGCGTCCTGGCCGGCTCGCTGCTCATCTCGTTGCCACTGATGGCGAGCCTGGGTGCCTTGATGTACGCCCAGGGGCTCCAGTCGAGCACCACCGAAGCCACGGTCGAGGCCCAGGCAAGTGCGACGGCCGCCGCCGAGCGCATCGACCAGTGGATCACCGAGTCACGCGCTTACCTCGCGCAGCTCGCGCGAGAGGCGACGGCCCCAGCCGGGCGCCGCGGACCAATCGGCACGCCATTGGAGAACGCTTCCAACCCGGCATTTGAAGCCATCGAGGTGGTGGACGCCTCGGGCGCGGTTATCGCGGCAACCTCCGCCAATGCCGATCTCAAGCGAGTCGGGCAGGCGCCGTGGTTCGGACAGGCTCTTTACATCGCGACCGAGCATTCGATCGCGGACGGTGAGACCGGCCTGGCCTGGATTATCACCGCGCCGATTGTCGGTGCGACCGGCGCTTCCCAAGGCGCAATCGCCGGCGATCTGAAGGTGGCCACGTTGAGCACTATGCTGGGATCTCCCACCCCCGATCAGGAGGTGCACGTGGCGAACAGCGAGCACCTCCTGGTCTTGAGCTCGGATTGGGGTCTGCTGAAGAGCGATGAAGGCCTCAACGCCAAAGGCGCGCTCAGTGCCAAGTCGGAGGTCGGCATCGTCAACCAGGCTCTCACCTCGGGCGCCGGGTCCTCGCACATCACGGATTACCGAAATCGCGATGTATTTGCAGGCTACGCCCCGATTGACACCACTGGCATGGTTCTTGTCGCGTCAATCGAAGTTGCCGCCGGCCTTGCTCCCGCTTACACCCTGGGACGTCTGACGCTCCTCATCCTGCTCATCGGAACGTTGCTCGTCGTCGGCTTCGCTGTGTTCCTGGCTCGGCTCACTATTCGTCCAATCACCATGCTGTCTCGGGTCGCCGCCCGCGTGGAGTCCGGCGATCTCACGGTGCGGGTCAGGCTCAGCGGTGGCAACGAGATGCGACTGCTCGGCGCGGCGTTCAACGGAATGCTGGAGCGACTCAGCAGCGTACTGTCGCGTTTGCAAGGAGAGGTCGCCGACTCCTCGACCAAGCTGTCGACCGCGGCGGAGGAGCTGGCGGCGGCGACGTTCGAGCAGACGACAGCCGCGACCGCGACCTCCGCGAGCATGGAGGAGCTTGCGCGCACCACCGTGTCGATGGCCGACACCATGAACCGGGTCGCGGCCCAGTCTTCCGATGCGCGGTCCAGCCTCGAGCTTGCACAAACCGACCTCAGGGCTTCGGGCGATCGCACCATGGCACTGGCGGGCCGCGTCAACGAGATCGAAGGCATCCTCGAGCTCATCAACGACATCGCAGACCAGACCAACCTACTTGCGCTCAACGCAGCCATCGAGGCTGCCCGCGCTGGTGACGCCGGTCGTGGTTTCGCGGTCGTCGCCGATGAGGTGCGGCGGCTGGCCGAGCGTTCCAAGGCCGCGGCCGCACAGATTGCGACCATCGTCGAGGGCGCCCAGACCCAGAGCAGCGAGACGGTGCTGGCCCTGGAGAAGAGCATCAAACAGATGGAGCGCGGGCTCGGCTTGCTGCAGGAGGTGGCCAAGGCTGGAGGCCACATGCAAGCCGCGCACCAACAGCAGCGCGCCTCGACCGACGAGGTGGGATTGGCGATCGAGCGCATCGCCGAGGGCAGCCGAACGGTCGCGATCACCGCCCAGGAGATCGCCTCTGCGGCCGCCCGTCAGGGCGAGCTCGCGGCAGAGCTCGCGGACACCGGCTGGGAACACGTGCAAGAGGCTGAGGGTGGAGCTTAAGAAACTACGCCGCCTCCCAGCCCCTCGGTCTGCAGAGATCGTGAGGTTGAAGGTCGCTCCGCCGGGGCGATCGGAGCCTGCCGGAAACAGACCATGGGAAACCTTCTTTGTCTGGGCGCTCAGCGCCACCCTGGTGGTGGTTCTGCCGGCTTTCGTCATCGCAGCTTTCAACCCAGGGATGCTGGCGTCATGGGTTGGAATCGGCGCCATGGTCGCCCTTGTCGGGTTGTTGGCGGCTGCCGCCTGGTTCACCGCGCGACCAGTGATGGCGCTGGCCCGCGCTGCCGCGGACTTTCAATCCGGCGATCTGACGGCCCGTGCGATTCCAAGGGGCGGCGGAGAGACCCGCCGCCTGGCCGAGACCTTCAATGTGATGGTCGACAACATCGTCAGCGAGGGGCCGCGAATCCTGGGGGACGCCGGCGACGCGGCGGCCCGGCTGTCGATTGCGGCAGATCAGCTCTCGGTGGCCACTGGTGAGCAGGACAATGCCGCCGCCGGCGCTTCCGCCGAGCTCCAGGCGCTCGCTGCCAGCTCCACCGTAGTCGCAGAGTCTGTCGCGGGCATGGTCGCCAAGACCGAGGAGCTCCACGCCAAGATCCAGCTCGCTCACACCGACCTCCAGGCGTCCAGCGACCGGACTCAAGCTAATGCGAGGCGCGTTGACGAGATCCAGACGGTACTGGAGCTGCTCAAGGACATCTCCGACCAGACTGCGCTGCTCGCGCTCAATGCCGCGATCGAAGCCGCGCGAGCGGGCGAAGCCGGTCGGGGTTTTGCGGTGGTCGCCGACGAGGTCCGCCGGCTCGCAGAGCGCTCGATGGCCGCCGCGTCGCAGATCGCCAAACTCACCGAGGGCGCGCTGACGACGAGCGGCGAGGCTGTTCTGGCGATCGAGCGACGTGGCGAGCAGCTGAACCTGTGGATGCGCATGACGAAAGCGCTGGCTGAGGCTAGCGGCAAGGTCGTTCCGGCTGTGCAGCAGCAGACCAGCTCGACCGGCAGCGTCAGGCTCGCCATCCAGCTCTTGGCCGACACGAGCAGAACCCTCGCGGCTGCCGCCCAGGAGGTGGCCGCCAGCGCAGCCGCCGAGGCCACTGTCGCTGCGGACCTCGCTTCTCGTGGATGGGATCAGGGGCGCCGCAGTTGATGCGCGTGCTGGTGATGGCCGTCAACGAAGCGTTCTTCGCGGTGCCGATGGCGACTGTGCATCAGGTTCTGCGCCATCCGAAGGTGACCCGCGTCCCACTTTCGCCCGCAGGCTTGCTGGGCGTGGTCAACGTGAGAGGCGAGATCGTTCCCTTCATTGACACTGGAGTGCTGACGGGAACCGGCAGCCTTCTCGAACCGCCTTTTGCCGTGCTCGTGAGCGGCGAAAGGGAGATGCTCGCGCTGGCTGCGGAGGCCTTGCCGATCGCCGCCGACTTCGAGGAGCCAGTCGGTCCCGGAACGCATCCGGGTGAGATTGGTGTTTACAGCAGTGGCGGGCGCCTGGTGGTGCTCGTCGATATCGAGGCGCTGGTGAATAGCCGGCTGGATTTGAAACGGGCGAGCTAGAGGACGAGTTCCGTCCCCTTTTCATGGAGGAGGCCAAGGGCTACCTCGAGCGCATCGCGTCCGGGCTTCTCACGCTGGAGTCTGCGCCTGACGATCAAGGCGCCATCGACGCGATCTTTCGCGAGGCGCACACGATGAAGGGGGCTGCCGGCATGGTCGGCATGATGCGCGTGAGCCGCCTGGCCCACCGGCTGGAAGATCTGCTCGTCGAGCTAAGGGATAAGAAGCGCCGGGCGACTCCGGAGCTGACTGATGCAATGCTCCTGGTGGTCGACGGCCTGGGCCGCCTCATCGCCAGCGCCTCGGGCAATGAGCAGGACTCGAGCGACGAGGCAGCTCTCGAACACCTCCTCCCGACTTCACCAGACCCTTTGCCATCGGTTGGCAAAACCCAGCTGGGGCCCAAGCCGCCTGTTGTCGTGGCGGCGCCACCGGAGCCAGTTTCAATGCAGGCGACCCCAGTCCCAATAAGTACGCCGGCTCAAGCGCCTGTCGAGGTTCCGCCCGCGGTTGCGCCATCGCCCAGTCCGCCTAAAACCGAACCCGCACCCCAATCGCCGGCGGCGTACCCGGATCGCAAACGCCCGGCGACTGCCACCCTCGAGGTCCCGGTGGCACGAATCGACGAGCTAAACCGGCTCGTCGGCGAGGCGTCGGCCGCACAGCTTCGGGTGGGACACATATTCGGCGCGGAGATGCAAAGGGATCCTGAGGCGGTCACCGAATACCGCGAGCTCACCAAAGTCATCAACCAGCTCCAGGAGGTCACCGAACGCACCCGCATGGTTCCCATCGCCACGCTGGAGCCCATCCTCCACCGCACCGTGCGTGACTCCGCGCGGGCTGCCGGCAAGGACGTGCGCTGGGAGATGGTTGGCGAGGACATCGAGGTCGACAGGGGTGTGCTCGAGGAGCTCGTCTCTCCACTGCTGCACCTGGTTCGAAACTCCGTGGGACATGGTGTCGAGCTCCCGGAGGTTCGGATCGCGGCCGGCAAGCCGCCACAGGCGGCAGTCCGGCTCCAGGCCAGCCAGGTCGGGTCCAAAGTGGTGATCGCTATCAGCGACGACGGCGCAGGAATCAATGTGGCAGCCGTGCGCGCGTCTGCGGCCAAGAGCGGCGTTGACGTCACCGGCCTCACCGAACAAGAGTCACTTCACCTGATCTTCAGAGCGGGGATCTCTACGGCCAAGGTGCTCACCGCGGAGTCTGGTCGTGGTGTTGGCCTTGACGTCGTCGCGACCGCCGTCGCTGCAGTACACGGCGAGGTCGAGGTGGTGAACCATCCCGGGTCAGGGGCTGAGTTTCGGATCGTCGTGCCCATAACCCTCACGGTGGTGGCGTGCCTGATCGTGTCGATTGCCGGACAGTCATTCGCCCTGCCGCTCCATCGAATCATTCGAATGTTGGACG
This sequence comes from Candidatus Dormiibacterota bacterium, assembly GCA_036569865.1. Taxonomy (GTDB): domain Bacteria; phylum Chloroflexota; class Dormibacteria; order Dormibacterales; family Dormibacteraceae; genus Palsa-872. The sequence goes on along the minus strand of DATCPW010000104.1, from coordinate 18,242 downwards.
CGCAGCACATTCAAGTCGTGAGTGGCCGAAAGTTGGCGGTCATCGACGGCGTGGCCGTTCCGGTCTCCAATCTCGGGACGCTCTTGGGCCTCCCGACTGTTGATGAGGGCCCGTGGGTTTTGTTGGGCACGCCTGCCAGCGCTCACGCTTTCCAGATCGAAACCGTGCTGCAAAAGCGCGACGTGGTGGTCCGCGGCCTGACAGGTCGCCTCCGCGACCTCAGGGCGGTGAATGGCGCCAGCATCGAGCCGAACGGCTCAATCCTCCTCGTCCTGGACGTGCCGACCCTGATCGAACGCAGCGACTCCCTCGCAGAGCACGCATCGAGGGTCGTCGACAAAGCCGCAGGACCCGCGCACCAGCTGTCGGTCATGGTCGTCGACGACGCTCTAATGGTGCGCGAGCTCCAGCGTTCGATACTCGAGCGGGGAGGCTACGCGGTGCGAACTGCAAGCGATGGCGCCGAAGCACTCGCCATGCTTGCGGACCAGCCTGCCGACCTCGTTGTGACCGACCTCGAGATGCCCAACGTCGATGGGTTTGCCCTGACGAGCAGCATCCGGGCGCACCCTCGGCTGACCAACATTCCCGTACTGATCGTTTCGTCGCGCGCGAGCGCGGAGGACCATCAGCGGGGCCTCGACGCAGGCGCCGACGGCTACATCGTCAAAACCTCCTTCGACGAGGCTGGATTGCTCAGCGCCGTGTCGCGGCTTCTTGGTCGCGAATTCGACCCGGCGACGCAGCGGCACAACGGCTCGGCAGCGCCCGGGCGGGCAAAAGCTGTTCCCCATGCTGAACAAGTGAAGCCACGATGAGCGTGAATCCCCTCGACCGCGCCGCGGTGTTGATCCAATCCCGCGCTGGCTTGAAAGCGGAGCCGGCAGGCCGCGCGCGCCTGGAGAGATTGCTGCAGGAAAGCGCCAGCCTCGCAGGCATTCCCGTGCATTCGTACGTGAACTTGGTCGACACCCAGCCGGCTGCATTTGACGAGCTGCTTGACCGGGTCACCGTCCAGCACAGCAGCTTCTTCAGGGACCCGGCGCAATTCGTCGCATTCGCCCAGCTTGCGCGCCACTCGAGCATCGCGCCTCAAACGGTGTGGAGTGCAGGTTGCGGAAACGGCCAGGAGCCGTATAGCCTGGCGATGCTCCTGGATGAGATCGGTTGCCGCAACTGGCACGTCGTTGCCACCGACGTCTCCTTTCATGCTCTCGCCAGGACGGAGAAGGCTGAATACACCGAGCACGAGATCCAGGGATTGTCCGCGGCGCGCCGCCAGAAGTATTTACGGCAAAAGGGAAGCGCCTTTGAGGTGGTGCCGTCGATTCGGCGCAATGTTCGCATCGCGCACCACAACCTCGTCCACGCCGATGCTCAATCGGTGGTCCCTGAGGTAGACGCGGTATTCTGCCGCAACGTTCTCATGTACTTCGGACGAGAAGAGTCGCAGGCCAGCATTCAGCGCATCGCCGAGCGAATCGCTCCAGGCGGATACCTGTTCCTGGGCCATTCTGACTCGCCCGGTCCGATGACTCGTCACTTCGAACCTATCCAGATGGGCGGCGCGCTCTGCTACCGCCGGCACGACGCTGCCGCCGCGCCCGCGCCTGTCGCCACACTGCGACAAGGAGTCACGCGTTCGGCTGCCAACCTTCCTGATCTTCTTGCCGAGGGCGACCACGCAGCCGCCAACGGGGACCTTCGCGCCGCCGTCCGGGCGTTTCGCCAGGCGACGTACCTGGACCCAAACGTGGCAGTTGCGTACTTCCAGCTCGGCGCGGCCCTTGAGCTTGCAGGCGACCGGCGCGAAGCACGCCGAGCATTCGGAGCCGCGGGGCTCGCGATGATGAGGGGCGATGGCGACGACGACCTGTCGGGGCTTGGAGGCTACACGCGGCGCGACCTTGCGCGCGCCATCGCCGCCAAGCTGACGGGCGGGGAAAACTGATGGCTGCCGAAGATATCGTCCTCGTCGATGACGATCGCGTGATCCAGAAGATGGTGGGCGGCTTCCTGGAGCGGTCCGGCTATCGCGTCCGCAGAGCCAGCGACGGAATCGAAGCGCTCCAGATGGTCAACGACCGGGTCCCCGATCTCGTGATCACGGATGTGCGAATGCCGGAGCTCAACGGCATCGAGCTGACGTCGCGCCTCCGCGGCAATCACCGCACCGCCGGCATTCCAATTCTGATGTTCTCCGACCTCGGTGAGGCGCGTGACGCATTGGCCGGTTACGCGGTCGGCGCCGATGACTACCTGCCCAAGCCTTTCGAGCTCGCGATCCTGGAGGCGAAGGTCGAATCGATGTTGCGGCGATCAGCGGGCACGGCGACCAAAGCCAACCGGGGCAGGGTGATCCTCTTCGCCCACGCCAAAGGTGGCGTCGGCACCACATCGCTCGCTGTCAACACGGCGGTTCTGCTGGCGGCGCAATCGTCGCGACCGGTTGGGCTGCTCGACCTCGATGTCGAGTTCGGCGACTCGGCCGTTTACCTGAACGTTCATCCGAACCAAACGCTCGCCGACCTGAAGGCTGCACCGGGGACCGTTGTCGACGAGGCTTTGTTCGCGGGCTTCATCACCGAGTCGGGAAGCGTCAGGCTCGTGGTGGGAGCGGACCTGCCCGAGCGTGCTGACCTCGTTACCCTGCCGGCCATCCAGCTGGCGATCGACAGGCTGAGCCTGACCTGCGGTTACGTTCTGATCGACGCACCCGCGTCGTTCAGCGAGCGCACCTTGACCGCTCTCGACGCCAGCGACCTCATCTGCCTGGTGACGAGTGGTTCGCTGCCCTCGCTGAAAGCAACGCGCGGTTGCCTCGACATGTTTGAGAAGCTCGGCGTCGCGGGTGGGCGAGTCAGGTTGATCCTCAACTACAGCACGACTCACGCCATCGACATCGATACGGCCACAAGCGTTCTTGGCCGCCGGCCGGATTTCGTGGTCCAGCACTCAGACAGCCTCGACCGCGCTGCCAACAGCGGCCGGCCGCTGGTGACGTCGGATCCGAACGACCCGCTGGTGGCAGACCTTCAAAAGCTCGCCGACGCGATGGCGATGGCCCAGATCCGCCGGTAGCGCTACCTAGCCGTGGGCGTACGCCGGCACTGTGAACCAGAACGTGCTGCCTTGCCCCAGTGTGGAGTCAACGCCCATATGCCCACCCTGGATCGCCACCAGGCCCTTGGCGATCGACAAGCCGAGCCCAGTGCCGCCGAAGCGCCGGGTGGTTGTCGGGTCGAGCTGCTTGAAACGCTCGAAGACGACGTCCCGGCTGTCGTCGGGCATACCGATACCTGTATCCATGACGCTCACGCGCCAGAAGCCCGACCAGGGCAGGCAATTGATGGTTATCCCGCCCGTATCGGTGAACTTGATCGCGTTGCCGACCAGGTTGGTCAATATCTGCTTCAAGCGGCCCTCGTCCCCGAGCGCATCCACCCCGTCAAGGATGTCTGCATGCAGGAACAGGCCCTTGCGGTCTGCCAGCGTCTTGACGGTGGCAAGGACCGAGGCGATGAGCACTTTGAGGTCCACCCGACCCGTTTTCAGCGTCATCTTTCCGGCCTCGATCTGTGATTCGTCAAGAATGTCGTTGACCAGGCTGAGCAGCACCTGACCGCCCGACTGGACCTCCTGGACGTCACGACGTTGGTCTTCTTGGAGCTCGCCGTCTGCCCCATCCAGGAGAAGCTCGGTATAGCCAAGGATTCCGGCCAGCGGTGTCCGCAGCTCATGGCTGACGTTGGCGATGAAATCCGATTGCTGTCTGTTCACCGCGTTGAGCTGCGTGTTCTTCACCGAGATCTCGGCCATAGCGGCTGATAGCTGATCGTTCTTTCTCGACACATCGACGACGGCAGACTGCAGCCGCGTCTCGCTGTCGTGGAGCGCAACAGTAATGGAGTCCTCACGGCGCTCGACCAGGTGCATCTGGTAGTCGTACGCCCGCGCCATCCGTACGAGGCCGGTGTCCGCGGCCGACCTGATGATCGCCCTGACCTCCGCAGCCAGCAAGGGCGCAGTCCCAAGGCTCCGTACCTCCTCATTCAGCACCCTGAGGTTGCTGTCTCGCCAAAGGAGATAGGACCGCGTCATCGTCGCGACCGGCAGTCCGTACAGAGCGGCCATGACCCCGAGGCGGCCGATGAAGTTCCGTTCTTTCTCGGACGTGGTTTGGCCGGTGATGAGGAACCTCGCGACACTGCGGGTGGCCAGGTTGTGGATGTGACGGATGGGTTTGATGAACCGTCGGGAGGCAAGCTCGGACAGGCCCGCAGCAGCTGCGGCGTCGGCGGTCATCTGGGTGGTCTCGGCGACTCGGACGCTAAGAGCGCGACCCAGCTCCACCTTGTCGTCGGAATCCCCAAAGACAGCGGAGGCCGCCCGCGGCGACCTCGACTTAACGGTCAAAGCGAATGCACCGGCCGGCGGGCCTCGTCGGATCTGCAACAGGTTCGGCCTTCGGCCTACCAGGACGGAACTCGCTGGCCGATCGCCTCCGACACCCGGGCAATGAGATCGGCCGGCGAAAAAGGTTTGGTCAGGTAGTAATCGGCTCCGGCGAGGATGCCGGCGTCGATATCCGACTGCTGGTCACTCGAGGTCAGCACCATCACCTGGATGCCTCGAAGCTCCGGATCGGCACGGATGGCCATCAGGACCTCGAGGCCGGAGCGTCTGGGCATTTTGAGGTCGAGAAGGACGAGGTCGGGCTTTCGCTCCTTGATCAAGGTCCATGCCTCCTCGCCGTCGCAGGCCTCAATCACCTGGTAAACGGGCGAGTCGATCGTCGCGTGGACGAGATTGCGAAGGTTAGGCTCGTCGTCCACGATCAAGATCGTCTGCCGCTTGTGGATCCCGCTTCGGGTGGTGAGGCTCAAGTGGGGATCGCTTGCCTTGTCAAGTGCGTTGAGCGCATACACATGTGATACGCCTGGCGAGTCCACAAGTCGACCTGCGAAGTCAGGTCATGTACCCATCAGAATCGATGGGTTGCGATCCTGACGCCAGTCTTTTAGCGTCGCCTTCAGGATCAGCGCGCCCGCCTCACGGGCGATTCGGGCGCGGTTAGCTCAGAAAAAGGCCAAGGTGCTGCTGGAACATGTCCGGGTGGGCCTTAAGCATTCGGAGGATGGTTTCGCCACCAAACTCTCGTGCGTCATACGCGCACAGGGTGACCAGGGGGAATCGTCTAGCCATCCGGTCATACGCCTCCTCATACGCCATCATCTCGGCTTCTGAAGGAAACATGTGCCGTTCACTAGCCATGTCGCCCACGACGCGCAGCACGGTTGGGCGGACGGCGAGAGCCTTGGCGAACAGTTGCTCCCAATTGGCGATCACATCCGCAGCGCTCGCACCCGCCCATGCCAGGACCACAAACTGGCCAGTCTCCTTGGCTCGATCAAGATCGACCCCCGGCTCACTGGCAAGAGCATCGGCGTAGCGGTCAAGTACCCGACCGGTCGCGGCGAGGAAGCAGGTCTGTCCCGCCCTCAAGCCATCTGCCAGAAAAGGCAGAGTCAGCCTAAAGGCCCCCGCATCGGTGCTGTAGATCGGAGCGAAGTGGCCCCTTAGGGGAATCGACACTCCGCCAAGGGCAAGGTTGGCCGTGGGAACGGACTGTTTTGCGCCCGTGGCCTGGCCAAGGAACTGCTCCAGCTCGGCACGCTCAAAACGACGTTCACGGCGGCGCCCCACGCGGCGTCCGGCCAGTAGCCCGGAGTCGCTCCACCTGCGGATCGAAGCCTCGCTCACCCGCAGGAGCAGCGCCGCTTCCTTCGTGTTCAGCAGACTACCACTTTCCTGAACTTTGCTCATGCCTACTTACATTATTGTATAGCATTGTCATACTATTTAGACAGATTCGTCTGTTTGGGTCACTGATTTGAGCAATTTCAACAAGGCCACCGCCATCCGAGTCCTGATTGTGCAGGACCATCCGCTGCTCGCGTCTGCCATCGCCAGGATCCTCGAGAGCGAGGACGACCTGACGGTTTCGGGCGTGGCGCGCAGGGGTGATGAGGCTGCCGTCCTCGCAGCTCGTGAAAAGCCCTCGGTGGTCCTGATGGACTTCCGGCTTCCCGACTGCAGCGGGCCGGCCGCGGCTGCGGACATCAAGCTGGCGTTTCCAAGCGCCGCCATCGTGTTCCACAGCGCGGATGAGAGCGATGGCTCCCTCCTCGACGCGATCGACGCGGGCGCCATCGCCTACCTCACCAAGTCGGCCACCGCCGACCAGATCGTCGAGGCAGTTCGCAAGGCGGCCGTCGGCGAGGTGCTGATCCCCGTGGAGCTCTTCGCCAGGGCCATCGCACGCCAGCACAAGGTGGTAACCGACGAGCAGGCCAGACGCAGACTGAGCGCTCAATTCACTCCACGGGAGCTGGATGTCCTCCGGCTGCTCGCAGAGGGCCACGACACCTCAACCCTGGCCTCTCGCTTGAACATCGCCCCCCACACTGTGGAGTGGCACGTCCGGCACTTGATCGAGAAGCTGGGCGTGCACTCCAAGCTCCAGGCCGTGATCGCCGCAGCCCGGCTGGGATTGATCGCGATCTGATTTCGCAGCCCGACAATCGGGGAGCGCATAGGCCCTAGGGATAGAGGGCCCACGTCCAGTGTCAGCGCATGGCGACTTCAGGACCCCTTGCGCGTAGAACTTGGGGCATGGAACTGGTAGGCATCGTCTTTGCTCTGTTTACAGCCGGCTACATCATCGGCGTGTGGACTGCCTGCCTGGTGTTCAAGCAGCCTCAGCACGTATATGAAGACGGCATCACGTTGTCCCATGAAACTGCGCGCGCGATCGTTGTTCGCGGCGTAGGGGCCGAGAGGCGGCTCTGAGCCGCGTGAAGCCGATCCCAGGCTGGCTCAAGGTCGTCCACCGAAGCGTGTCAGCCACTCCCGAGCCCAGCCTCCCAGGCAGCACGTCAGTCGCCGAACCCGAGGACGACGACGTCGTCTCGCTCCGGAGCCAGGCGCTCCGCACTCCGTTGGACAGCATGGTGGTGTTCGCCGACCTGGTCGCCTCGAGCGACGTCACAGACGAGCAACGTCAGCTTTACGCCACCAGGCTGCGGCGGGAAAGCCGCCGTCTGTCGGGCCTGATCGACAACGCTGTGGAGCTTCAGCGCCTGGAGGCTGGTCGTCGCAACCTTGACATCGCTCCTGTCGATGTTGGCTCCCTCGTCCGTCGCGCCGCTGTTGCCGCAGGCGAAGACGAGCGCCTTCCGATCTATGTGCAAGCTTCGGACCCACTTCCCCTTGTTTGGGCTGACGCCGAGGCCATCCTCGAGGTGATGGCCAACTTCCTTGGCAACGCCCGCCGATTCTCGCTTGGCGGTGGTGCGATCACTATCGAAGCGCGCCCGGTGGGCGACATGGTCGAAATTTCGATCCGCGACCATGGCATCGGGCTGGAGACCGCCGAGCTGTCGAAGGTCTTTCGAAAGTTCTACCGGGCTGAAAACGGCCTCCGAATGCGCGGCCCTGGGGCGGGGCTTGGGCTCGCCATCAACCGCCGCATAGTCGAGTCGCATGGCGGACAGGTCGCTGCCACGTCAGGAGGCGCCGGCAAGGGAGCGCGGTTCCAATTCACCCTGCCTGTTGCAAGAGACCTGACCAAGTCTGGCTACGTTCTGATCGTTGACGGTGACGCGGCTTTCGCCAGGCTGCTGAAAACCGAGCTCGCCACGGTCGGCCTGGAGACGCTTCGAGCTTCCGACGAAGAAACGGCCCAGCAAATGCTCATGGGCACCTCGCCGCAAGCGATAGTCCTCGATCTCGGGCTTGGTGGGCTCGATGGAGAGGGCCTCCTCGCTCGCCTTCGCGCAGCTCCAGGCACGCGCCCCCCGGTCGTCGTGCTGGCTTCGAACGATCTCGGTGCCGCAGAGCTGGCCGCCCTGGATGAGTGGGGCGTGACCGTCCTACCGAAGGAGGCCGGCGCTCCGCAGGCCGTCGCCGCCCTCATCGCCGAGGCGTTGACGCCATGACCATGGTGAGACACCGGACGCCGCCGGCGCTGCACGTCCTCCGGACTGTGCTGATCGCCGACGACGAGCCGAGCATGCGACTCCTGGTTCACGCGACGATCGAGTCGGACGATTACGCGGTCGTCGAGGCGTCCGATGGCGCAGAGGCCTGGGCCATGGTCCAGAAACACCGGCCGTCACTGGTCCTGCTCGATGTTCAAATGCCCGAGCGAACCGGCATCGAGGTGCTGCGGTCGATCAAAAAGGACCCGAGTCTCAATGACACCAAGGTGATCCTCTTGACCTCCAAAGCGCAGGAGAGCGATGTCGAGGCCGGCTTGATCGCGGGCGCCGATTTCTATCTGACCAAGCCGTTCTCTCCTTTGGACCTCTTGACCCGGGTAGAAGAAGCGCTCCAGCTCTGATGGTGCAGCGCCAGCGCGAGGGGGAGATCAGGCCCGATAGTCGAGGCTGGTCCTTACGCAACTACATGGCGCTCTTCATGGTCGTTCTGCTCGCTGTGGCGGCGGCGGCGGCGTTCTCAGTCCGGTTCATGTCCGAGCAGGACGCGCGGCAAGCCGCGCTGGAAGACACCAATTTCGCAGCAGGAAAAGCGGCAGCCCTGCTGAAGTCCGGTTTTGATCAGATCAACGACCTGTCACTACCGCTGAGCAAGGATCCCAGCGTCGGCCAGCTGTTCGCCGACCCGACGAAGTGCACGCTCGGGTACGCGCCGCTGGGTGCATTCCGGACGGGCCGCATCGATCTCGTCAGGCTCGATGGCTCGGTCGTGTGTTCCTCGAGCAAGGCGCCTGCGGCCGGTCGCGCGGCGCCCTACAACAGTCAGAGCTGGCTCTCATCAACAACGCCAGTAGTGGTCGCGCCGGTTCTTGACCCTGTTACCGGCGGTCAGGTCGTGGTGCTCTCCTACCCGGTCGCGGGAAAGGGTGCTTTCGTCTGGTTCCTCGACCTCGCGCCCATCGGCCCCTTCCTTGCCACCGAGTTTGGCAGCGGAACTCACTCTCTGGAATTCCTGATCACGGACGCGGATAACCGCTCGGTCATCGTCAGGTCGATCGATTCACTGCATTGGGCCGGTAAGAAGGTGGGCGGGCCAGCAGCGCCAACGTTCTCCAACACCAGCGGCCCAGATCTCAATGGCACGAACCGTATCTATGGCGGCTCGATCACAAACGCATCCGGCTGGCACCTGTATGTCGGAGCCGACGAAGCCAAGGCCCTGGCCTTGGCGGACCTGTCGGCGAATCGTTTTCTCACCATCATCGCCGGCGGCGTCGGCGCCATGACGCTCGTGGTGTTCGTCGTCTACCGGCGAGTGGCGGAGCCGGTTCGGCGGCTGAGCATGGTGATGCGCGGCTCGACACCAGGTCTCCTCGCGAGCGTGGCCGTAGGGGCTGGGGCCCGCGAGGTGACCGATTTGGCCGAGGACTTCGACAAGCTGATGGCGACGATCAAACGCGAGCTGGCCGATCGGCTCATGACCGAGGAGAAGGTCGTCGACTCGGAACGTAATTACCGCTCTCTGTTTGAAGGCCATCCACAGCCGATGTGGCTGTACGACGTGCAGACGCTTGCCTTTCTGCGCGTAAATGATGCGGCCGTCGTCCGTTACGGGTATTCGCGTGAGGAGTTCCTCGCCATGACCGTCAAGGACATACGCCCCGCTGAGGACGTGCCGAAGTTCCTCGAGCTTGCCGCACACCTGCCGCCATTCGACAAATCAGGTCCGTGGACCCACCTCATGAAGGACGGTTCGACACTCGAGGTCTTGATCACATCGCACGCTGTCAGCTTCGGCGAGAGGGAAGCACGATTTGTCCTGGCCGAGGACCTCACCGAGAGCCAGAGGCTCGAGCTGGAGCTGCACCAGTCGAAAGCTCGCGCGGACGCGAGCGCGGCACTGAATCGCGCCAAAGACGAGATGGTTTCGCTGGTGAGCCACGAGATGCGCACGCCGCTTGCAAGCATCGTCGGGTTCACGGAGCTGCTGACGACACGCGATGTCACGCCCGAGCAGCGAAAGGAATACCTGGCGGTGATGCTTCAGGAAGGTCACCGGTTGACGGCGCTCATAAACGACTTCCTTGATCTGCGCCGTATCGAGGGCGGCCACATGACCATGAGCTTCGCGCCCGCGGATATCGGTGCCCTGATCAAGCGGGTGGTCGACGTATTCGGCAAATCCGGGGATACGGTGGTCAAGACGAGCCTTGCCAACGATCTACCCCTGGTCCGCGCTGACAGCGATTCCATATTCAGGGTGGTCACCAACCTGCTGTCGAATGCCCGGAAGTACTCGCCAAACGGCGGCACCATCGCCGTCACCGCGGCCTCGGTTGACGGAATGGTCGAGATCTCGGTTAAGGACGAGGGACTCGGCATTCCAGCCGATGCCCTCTCTCATCTGTTTCAGAAGTTCTATCGCATTGACACCGATGATCGCCGAGCCATCAGGGGAACCGGGCTCGGCCTCGCCATCAGCAAGAACATCGTGGAGGCGCACGGCGGCAGGATCAGCGCCAGGTCGGATGGCCCCGGCCAGGGCTCGGTCTTTTCCTTCACCCTTCCTGCCGGCCGGCGGCAATCGCGTGCGGGAGATGTCCTCGTGGTCGAAGACGACTCGGGATTTGCGCATCTGCTGCAAGCACAGCTGGCTGCCAGGGAGATCACGTCTGTTTGGGCGGCAGACGCGGAGACCGCCGAGCAGCTCATGTCCAAGAACGGAGCCCGCGCTGTCGTGCTCGACCTGCTTCTTCCAGGTTTGTCCGGCGAGGCTTTTCTGCAGCGCATGCGAGACGTTTATGGGCCGACCATTCCTGTGGTGGTGATCACGCTCAAGGATTTGGAGCTGTGGGAAAACCTCGCGTTGCAGAAGCTTGGCGTGACGGGAATCCTGCGGAAAGGACCCGGCATTTCTGTGACCGCAGCCAACCTCATCGAAAGTGCCCTGAGGGCCCAGCTGGTGGCCCGCTGATGGCGATGCCCGAAGAAGCTCGACGGCTGCAGCCGGCCCTCCCGGCCGACGACACCGACCGGCTGATGCGCCTGAGACAGATGTTTGCCATCACGGGGCCTGACCTAAGTGCGTGGCCCAGGGTCCCGATGCCAGTCCTGTGCAGTGCATCGATCTTGTTCACCGACCTGCGCGGCTTCACACGCCTGACAGAGCGGTTCGCTCACGATCCGGCCGGCCTCATGGAAGTGCTGAATGCCCACTTGAAGAAGGTCCTGCGATCGATCTCAATCTGCGGGGGCATCGTCGAAAAGTTCGTCGGCGATGGCGTGATGGCGACCTTTGGCGCCAACGGCGACGAGGCCGACCACGTCGGTCGGGCCATGGCGGCCGCGATCGGGTTGATCGGGTCAAATGAAGCGCTCAACCGCCGATCCGCGGCAGATTGGGGATTTCGACTTGACGTCGGCGTCGGCATCGCCTCTGGTCCTGTCGTGGTCGGTGCCGTCGGCTCAGCCGACCGATCGGAGCTCGGCGTCCTTGGCGACGCAGTCAACGTCGCCGCCAGGCTGGTGACCCAGGCAGGGCCCGGCGAGGTGCTGATGACAGGGACCGTCTATCGGGCGATGGAAGACATGCTCCAGAGCGAGCTGACCTCGCAGTCCGCCGTGCGCGGGCGGTCAGGCCGTCTCGAGATCTACAGGATGTCCTTGCTCGGCGGCCGCGGCGACCTCGCCTGACGCGCCGTCGACGTGCTTGGCCAGGCCGGCGTTCTCCATGAGGAGCTGGGTGGCTTCGGATTCGTCGGCAGGCCTGCCGATCAAGAATCCCTGGGCGGCATCGCATCCGGATTCCAACAGGATCGACTCGGCAGCTCGATCTTGAAGGCCCTCGGCGACGACCCGCAGACCGAGGTTGTGACCGAGCCCGACGGCAGACCGCACGATCGCACCCGAGTCGGGGTCGGTCGCCAGCCCAGTCACAAATGAGCGGTCGATCTTGATCTCGTTGACAGGCAGGCGCATCAGATAGAGGAGCGAGGAGTATCCGGTGCCGAAATCGTCCAGCGAAAGTCTGATCCCCATCTCGCTCAGCCTGGCCAGCGCCTTGCCGGCGGCTGCAGCCATCGCGACCCCCTCCGTGATCTCCAGCGTCAGCCTGTGGGGCTCGACGCTGGAGGACTCGAGAGCGCGGGAAACCATCTCCTCGAGAGAGTGATCTTCGATGCAGCGCGGAGAGACGTTGACGGACATGGAGATATCGAGCCCCAGGGCGCGCCACTTGCGCAGCTGGATGAGCGCGTTGTCGAGCACCCACGCAGTCAGCGGATGAATGATGCCCATCTCCTCGGCGAGGGGAAGGAATCGATCCGGCGGCATCATGCCCTCGCGAGGGTGGTTCCACCGAACGAGCGCCTCCACGCACTGGATCGCGCCCGTGGCCAGCGTGAGCTGCGGCTGGTACTGCAGCACCAGCTCGCCTTGAGGAATCGAGCGCCGCAGCTCGCCGGCCAGCCCAGAGCGTCGAAGCGTCTGCGCCTCCTGCTCCGGCGCATAGACAGCGTGCCCGCCGCCTGATCGCTTGGCCACGTACATCGCCACATCGGCGCGGCGCAGCAGGGTCGTGGGGTCGTCGCCGTGAACTGGATACAGTGCGATTCCGATCGAGGCGCCGGTCTCGACCATCTGGTCGGCGATCGCGAATGGTCCCTCCAGCGCAGCCAGGATCTTGCGCGCCGTGGCGACCACATCGTCGGGGTGCTTGGCATCGGTGGTCAGGACCGCGAACTCGTCGCCACCAAGTCGAGCGATCGTGTCGGTCGCCCGAAGCACACCACGCAAACGCGCGGTGACCTCCTGGAGAAGCGTGTCGCCGCGATCGTGGCCGAGCGCATCGTTGATGTCCTTGAAGCGGTCAAGGTCGAGGAGCAGGACTCCAAACATGTTCTGGTTTCGCCTCGCCGAGAGCAACGCCTGGCGCAGCCGGTCGCCAAACAGGCTTCGGTTCGGAAGGCCGGTGAGAGCGTCGTGCAACGCCTGGTACTCGAGCGCATCCGTTTGCGCTTTCCGCTCGGAGATGTCCCGCATGGTTGCGATGAACAGATGGCGCGATCCCACCTGCATCGAGCTGACCACGAACTCCAGGGGAAACAGGCTTCCGCTCTTCCTCTTTCCCATCGACTCGTGAGCGGCGCTGATCGGGATGTGCTGCGTCAGCCGGTGTTGTAGGTAATTGGTGAACCCGCTTCGATGGGTGGTGGCGATGAGGATCTCGGCGGCCTGGCCAACGAGCTCGCGCTCCTCGTAGCCGAAGAGCTTGACCACCGCCGGGTTGGCGGATTCGATGATGCCCGCCTGGTCGATCGTCGCCAGCCCGTCTGAAACGTTGTCGAGGACCGACCTCATCCGCTTTTCGCTGTCCTGCAGCGCGACCTCCGCGCGCTTGCGCTCAACGAACTCGCCGATCTGCGATCCGACGTCGTTCATCACCGCCACAAGACCTTCGTCGAGCTCGCGAGCGGCCCAAGTGTGGAGGGAGATCATGCCGACCACCCGGCGCCCGCTGCGTACCGGAAAGCCGGCGATGCCGTGGAGGCCGGCCGCCACACGCGCCGCCGCGCGCGCCGAGCTGTCGGCTGTCAGGTCGCTGATGGTCATGGGACTGCCGGCTTCCCAGACTCTGCCAGGCAGCCCTTCGCCGCGTTTGCAGGTGGCCTCGGGGGCCGTGGCCTCGTACGAAGACGTGTCTCGGCCTGGGCGCTTCCAGGCGGTGACGAAGTGCATTGCCTCTCGGGCGGGGTCCACCTCCCAGTACTCGGCCAGCTCCCAGTCGAGGGCCAGGCAGAGGCCCTCGAGAACATTCGGAGCGGCCACGTCCCACCCCGGCGAAGTCACGAGCGCGTGCGTCACCGCGAAGCGTGCGGCCTGCAAGACCTCGTTTCGCTTGCGGTCACCGATGTCGACCGCGACCGTCTGGAAATGGAGCGGCTTGCCCGATTCATCTCTCACCAGGCGCGCATTGACGTCAGCCCACAACGACTGGCCGTCGCGGCGGATGAACCGCTGGTCAAAGCGAAACCCCGGGGCCTCGCCCGCCATGACGCGACCCCACGCCTCCTGCGTGGTCGCCACATCGTCGGGGTGCGTGATGTCGAAGAGGGTCATGCTTCGCAGCTCGCTCTCCATGTATCCGAGCCACTCGTAGAAGGCAGGGTTCACCGAGAAGATCTGGCCGTCGAGGCCGGCGAAGGCCATGGCCGCCTGCGCCTGCTCGAACAGAGTGCGGAAGCGCCTCTCGCTGTCGCGCTCCGCGACCTCGGAGCGATGGCGCTCGGAGATGTCGTGGACGAGCGCGAGAAGCCGGTGGTTGCCTTCGGCGGAGAGGGAACGCACTGCAGTCTCGACCTGGATGCGCCGGCCTTCCTTGGTGACGAGGGCGGATTCGTAGCGGAAAGGCACCACCCCGCCCTGGAGTCGCGCCGCCAGCTGGTCGACCAGGTGCTGCCTCTCGGCCTCGGGCGCGAGCTCGATCAGCGAGCTGAAGGCCGCGAGCTCGGCGGACGTGTAGCCGGTCAGCTGCTGATATGCAGCGTTCCCGGCGACGAACCTGCCGCCCTCGGTGATGACCAGCCCCTCACCAATGTCGCTGATCGCGTTTAGAAGGGATGTCTGCCGCTGCGACTGCATCGTCAGGTTGCGCTCGACCACGTGGTGCGTGATGTACGCAAGAAGGGCCAGGCCGAGCAGGACGAGAGCCCAGCTGATTACCTCGGGCGTGGAGAGGTGGAGCATGACTGTCGCGTCGATCCACAGGGCGGCCAGCCCTACCCCGGCGATCGCCACCACATAAAGGAAGTGGCGGGTAAGGGAGCCGAGGTCGAAGAAGAGGAGCATCGTCGCGAAAAGGGCAGCCGACAGGGGCAGCAGGTCATTCCCCAGCCAGGGTGCCGCGACTCCCAGGGCGGCCACCGCCAGCAGCACGTTGACCGCCATCAGGCCCAGCTGGACTGGAACTCGCCCAGACAGCCTCGATGCCCTGATCGCGATCGCAACGGCGCCGTACGCCACGCCGAAAGCGAGAAGCACGCCCTCCTCCTGGAGGATGACCTTGGGCAGGTTGGCCTCCCAGAGACGGAGGGCCACGGCCCCGATGATCACGGCGGCGGCGAGACTGGTGATCAGCGGGAAGCGCCAGAAGGCAAGGAAGGGAGGCCGGCGCTGCTCGACGATGGCGGCGGCGGCCACGCCGAACAGCGAGTCGGCGCCGGCCGGCTGGGACAGGGTCAAATCGCTCGCCAAACCACGACCACGATAGCGGTCAACGCACGGGACTGGCGCTTCCGGCGCCGCCTGGAGGCGAAGGGCCCCGCGGTTACTTGCCGGACTTGGCCTTGGAACGCTGGGGGACCGAGCGCTTCAGGGGCGCCCGCCTGCCCGCGTGGGCCGGGAGCGGCATCTTGGACTCGGCGTCAGCGGGACCCTTGGGCCGGCTGGAGGCGGCGTGCAGGGTTCGCAGCCTGTCCAGCCGCTCTTTCTTGGCCAGGAGGGCGGTTTTGAGGGCGTCCGACAGCTGGGTGTCGTTCATTGGAACCACGCGAAGGCGAGCTTCCAGCTCCAGGACCTCCACTTCGGCCCGAGTCAGCTCGAGATCGATAGTTTTTGCCACTTCTTCCTCTTTCTTAATACGGTTGAGCGGTACTCGACTTAATAACTACCCCGCGGACGCACAGGTTATGCCTAAAACCTTAGAAGTGCCTGTGAGTCCGGCTCCAGCCGACCTCAAACGAGCGTGATGGTGGCCTTTGCGGAGCAGTACGTCCTCGGCCCGCATGGATCCTTGTCCGTGATCAGCAGTTTCAGGGTTCCCTTAGTTGTGGACCAGTTCGGGGAAACATTAAGGGTGACGGTCACCAGACCGGGCTGAACAGTTGCGCTGAAGGTGGGTTGCGGAGCGCAGACGGCAGGCACGGCTGTGGGGTTGCAGTCGGTTGTGGACCATGACGTCGGCTTAACGGTTGGGAGCTCTCCGGGGATGCTGCCGAGATACCACAGCTGCACCGTACAAGTCAGCGCGGTGACCGAGCAGGTTCCATCGGACACCGAGATGTGTGGGTACACGAAGAAGTTCGCAGTGATCGTCTTGGTCACGCCCAGTGCGTCAGTCACCGCGACCGTGAACTGCCACCGGCTGGGGGAGCCCGCGAAGGTTCCCATAAGCGAGAGTCCAGACTGCGACGTGCCCGTGGGAACGTAGCCTTGCGTCAACGCGTACCGATAAGGGGGCCGGCCGCCGGTCGCGGTACCAAATCGGCCGCAGACGTTGACGCATCCGATCTCCACCGAGCAATGCGTGGCGCAAGCTTGGATCAATGTCAATTTGAGGGCCGGAGCGATCGCCACCGACCTGGCGAGCGCGACCTTGGCGCCGGCGGAGTCGGCAACCTGCAGCGTGAAATGGAAGGAGCCTGCATGGGTTGGCTTGCCCGAAACTGTGCCGTCGGGACCGATCGCCAGGCCCGCGGGCAGCTTGCCGGCGCTCACCGTCCACGTGTAGGGGGCGGCGCCGCCCGCTGCATAAGGCGTCACGGGCGCGTATGCCACGCCCACTTCGCCTGCGTGGAAGCGGGCGCTCGCGATCGCCAGGGCCACCGGGCTGGCCGACGGGGACTCGGTCGGCGATGGCGACGCCGACGATTGATTCTGCGCTGCGGCGCAGCCGGAGACGATCAGAACCAGCGCAGCCATGAGAGCAACGCGCATCCACCGTCTTCCCAGGGCCAGGTCACGCACGAGATGCGAAGTTTATCGGCCCGCGCGCCGGTTGCCGGTCAATCCAGAGAGATCGCGTCTCGCAGCTTTTCGAAGAAGCCCTTGGAGACTTTCTCCGGCTTGCCCGTCAGCCCGCCCACTTTGCGCAAAAGCGATTTCTGCTCGGGGCTCAGGTCCTTCGGCACCACCACCTGGACGATCACGTACTGGTCGCCACGCCGCCCCCCGCGCACGTCGGGCATGCCTCTCCCGGCCATCCTGAAAGACTGCCCATTCTGGGTGCCGGCGGGGATCGCGATCTCGACAGGACCATCGAGCGTCGGGATCTCAATGCGGTCCCCCAGCGCCGCCTGCACCATGTTGACCCGTAGCTCGAAGATGACCTCCTGGTCGCGCCTGGCGAGCTGCGCGTGCGCCTTGACCCTCAGCACCACATACAGATCGCCGGGCGGGCCCCCTCTGATCCCGGCCTCGCCCTCACCGCTGAGTCTGATTTGCGATCCCGTGTCGACACCCGCCGGGATCCGGACCGAGAGCCGGCGCGCCCTCTCGAGCCGCCCCTGGCCCCTGCACTGCGCGCAAGGGTTCTTCAGCAACCGCCCGGCGCCGCCGCAGGTCGGGCAGGTCGCCGCAGTGACCACGGAACCGAATATCGACTGCGCGGTGCGCCGGATCTGGCCCGAGCCCCTGCATCCCGGACACGTCTCCTCACCGCTCCCGGGCTCGGCGCCGTTGCCACCGCACCTGTCGCATGTGGTGAGGCGAGGGACATCGATCGGTTTCTCGACGCCCAAAAACGCTTCCTCGAATGTGATCGTCATGTCGTAGCGAAGGTCGTCGCCACGATTGGAGCGCTGCCTGCGCGCGCCTCCCCTGCCGCCTCCGCCGAAGAAGGTGTCGAAGATGTCAGCAAACGGCATGTCAGAGAAGTCGACGACGCCCGGACCACCACCCTCGACTGCCGCGTGGCCGAACATGTCGTAGGTCCGCCGGCGGCCTGGGTCGGAGAGGATCGTGTACGCCTCGCTCGCTTCCTTGAAACGAGCTGCGGCGACTGAGTCATCCGGGAAACGGTCTGGATGGGAGTCCATGGCGATCTTTCGAAACGCTTTCTTGAGGTCGTCGGCGGATGCCTGGCGGCCCACGCCTAAGACCTCGTAGTAATCGCGCTTGACCGCCACTGCCTACCGCAGTTTAGTGAGAGCGAGAGCCGCCGTCGGCGGCGGGCAGCGCAGGCGGTCGCGCGACTTTGACGAGCGCCGGCCTGACCACGCGGTCCCGAATGCGATAACCCCGGCGCAGCTCCTGAACGACTGTGTCTTCCGGGTGCTCCGCCGATTCCTCGTGGCCGATCGCTTCATGGACCGCTGGGTCGAATGGCTTGCCGACCGCGTCGATGGCTTCGAGGCCGTGGGCGCGGAGCGCCTCCTCGAGCTTGCGCACGCTCAGCTCCAGCCCTCTGGCCCAGGCTTCGTCGATGCCTTCGGGCTTGTGGTCGAGGGCCTTGTGCAGGTCGTCCAA
>DATCPW010000103.1:0-4638 GCA_036569865.1 Candidatus Dormiibacterota bacterium | reverse complement strand
AGCATCCAGCGGCGTCCCTCGCCATCCAGGACCGCGAGGTCGCGCACGGCGACGCGAAAGGCCCTGGCCTGCAGTGTCCCGACGCGGCGCTCCTCGACCAGGTCGCGATAACGCAGCTCAGCTTCGGAGAATGGATCGACTGCCACGGGGAGAGTATCGCTCGGGAGGGATGCTGAGGGGGAGGGGGTAGGTCGCTGTAGAATGCCTACGGCCCGAGGCCCGCAGAATGCGTCGCACCACCACACGAAGCTCACGTTCCGCCAACGGCGCGCGCCGCGCTGCATCTTCGCGTCCCCGCGCAACGCGCAGCAAGCGAAGCAAAGCCCGAGCCCGCCCCAGCCTCACGCCCCGCCAGGGTCGCGAGATCGCCGGAGTCCTCCTCATCCTCGCCGCCCTGCTCAGCCTCCTCGCGATCGCGAGCAACGCCGGCTCGATCCTGGCCGGGGTCCACGACTGGCTCATGGCCTCATTCGGACGCGCCTGGTTCGTACCGGTCGGCGTGGCCCTGGCATTCGGCACCTACCTCGTCTGGCCGAAGGCCCCGCGTCCGCGCCCTATCGATCTCGTTGCAGGCGGCATCGCAGTGGTTTCGCTGATCGGTCTATTCGATCTGGCCGCGCACGCGGGTGGCTCGGCCGGGCACGGCGTGGATCAGGTGGTCGAGCAGGTGGTCGGCCACTGGGGCGCATGGGTGCTGCTGACCGCCGGCCTCGTGATCGGCCTGATCGTGACCGTGCACTTCAGCCCAGGAGCTTTGATCGCGACCCTGATTCGCGCCGCGCGGGCGGCGTTCGCGGAACGCAACCGGCTGGAGAAGCTCGTGTCGCCACCTGCAGCACCGGCAGCCGCCAATGTCAAGAAGAACGGGCAATCCAAAGAGGCCGCGCTGGCGCGATCGGCGGCCAGCTTCGCGGCACCGCCTCTCGTGGTTGAGCCAACGCCACCATGGGAGGTCGAAGAGGCCGCCGACGAGCGCGACCCGCAACCTACAACACCCGCGGCCGCCGAGCGAAAGGCTGAACCTGCGGCGCTGCACGTCGTCGCCGAACCTGAGGACGACCTGCCCGAGATCGAATGGAAGCTGCCTTCGATTGCGCTCCTCGACACGGTGACGGCGCGTCGCGAGCGTATGGCCGATGAGATCAAGCGCAACGTGAAGATCATCGAGCACACGCTCGAGACGTTCGGCGTCCCCTGCAAGGTGGTCGGAGTCAACCCCGGCCCGGCGGTGACGCAGTACGAGCTCCAGCCCGGGCCTGGCATACAGGTCAAGCGGATCACGGCGCTTCAGAACGATCTATCGCTCGCGCTGGCCGCCGCTCCGTTGCGCATCGAGGCGCCGATTCCAGGCAAGGCTGCTGTTGGCATCGAGGTGCCCAACAAGTCGGCGAGCCTGGTCACCATCCGAGAGGTGCTCGAGACCGCAGCGTTCCGCGAGGGCACGCGCGTGCTGGCTCTGGGCCTCGGCAACGACGTATCCGGGGCATCGATCGTCGCCGACCTCACGCGTATGCCGCATCTGCTCATCGCCGGCGCGACAGGTCAGGGCAAGAGCGTGTGCATCAACGCCTTGATCACGAGCCTGCTTTTCCAGATGACGCCCGACCACATGCGCCTTCTACTGATCGACCCAAAGCGGGTCGAGCTGACCGGATACAACGGGCTGCCTCATCTCGCGCTTCCGGTACTTGTCGAATCGCATCAAGCCGCAGCCGCGCTCCGCTGGGCGGTGGCGGAGATGGACCGCCGCTACAAAATGTTTTCTGCCGAAGGCGTGCGCAACATCGCCGCGTACAACGAGAAGGCGACGCAGAAGCTAGCCCGCGAGATTCCCTACATCGTCATCGTCATCGACGAGCTCGCCGACCTGATGATGGTCGCGGCGGGCGAGATCGAGGAGCTCATCTGCCGCATTGCGCAGCTCGCGAGAGCCGTGGGCATCCACCTTGTGATCGCCACCCAGCGGCCGTCCACGGACATCATCACCGGCCTGATCAAGGCCAACATCCCGTCGCGCATCGCCTTCGCGGTCGGCTCACAGGTCGACAGCCGAGTGATCCTCGATTCGGGCGGCGCTGAGAAGCTCCTTGGGCGCGGCGACATGCTCTACCAGCCGGTCGACGCCGGCAAGCCGACACGAATCCAGGGCGCGTTCGTGAGCGATCCCGAGGTCGAGGGAGTCGTTAACTTCTGGAAGTCGCAGGGGCCTCCACGTTACATGGAGGAGATCCTCGAGGAGGGAGCGGGCACGGAGTGGGAGAGAGGCGAGACCGCGGAGCGCAAGCTCGACCCGCTGTTCGCGCGCGCCGCGCGAGCGGTCGCTGCCGAAGGTGCGGCGTCGGTGTCACTGGTGCAGCGCAAGTTCAACGTCGGCTACTCGCGCGCGGGCCGTATCGTGGACCAGCTGGCCGAGAACCATGTCGTTGGCGGCTACCAGGGATCCAAGTCGCGCGAGGTGAACATGAATCTGCCAGATGTCGACGAGCTGTTGGAGCGACTCGGCATCGAATGAGCCGGCGGGAACCTGCGGGTGGCAACCCGGGGAGCCCACGTCGCAAACTCTAATCGTAGGAACGTGGTGAATCTGCCAAACGCGTTGACGCTGAGCCGCCTCGCGGCGATCCCCGTGCTGATGATCCTTCTAATCGCGCGGTTCCAGGGTCACGATCAGATCGCGGCCGCGCTGTTCGTCGTCTTCTCGTTCACGGACACGCTCGACGGCCAGATCGCGCGCCGGCGCGGCCTTGTCAGCGACCTGGGCAAGTTCCTCGATCCGCTGGCGGACAAGCTCTTCGTCCTCTCCGTGCTCATCGTGCTGGTGCAAGAGGGACTCGTCGCCGCCTGGGTCGTAGTGCTCATCTTCTCGCG
Organism: Candidatus Dormiibacterota bacterium; assembly: GCA_036569865.1. GTDB lineage: Bacteria > Chloroflexota > Dormibacteria > Dormibacterales > Dormibacteraceae > Palsa-872. The sequence continues at coordinate 1,770 of DATCPW010000103.1, read as the reverse complement.
CGAGCTGCTGATCACGATCCTGCGATCGGTCGGCGCGACCCAGGGCCGGGTCATCGCCGCCGCGCCGATGGGGAAGACCAAGACGATGACCCAGATGGCGGCAGTGGTGCTGCTGATCCTGCAGCGACCCTACCCGTCGCTGGTCACATTCGCCGAGCTCGCGGTCGGTATCGCGATCATCTTCACCGTCGGAAGCGGCATCGACTACATGTGGCGATTCCGCCACGTGCTTTGGCCGGAGGCCGGCGGGAATGTCACCCCGGGAGAGGCGCCCCAGGCAGGGTCACGCGTCGAGCCCTTGGCACACGAGCTGGGGGACCGGATGACGAAGAGCGGGCTCACGCTGTCGGTCGCTGAGTCATGCACCGGTGGACTGCTTGGGTCACTCATCACCGACCAGCCCGGGAGCTCGGCCTATTTCGTGGGGGGCGTCATCGCTTATTCGGACGAGGTCAAGCGTGCGCAGCTTGGGGTGCCGGCTGACGTGCTGGCTCGTCACGGAGCGGTGAGCCGTGAGGTCGCGATTGCGATGGCCGACGGCGTCCGTTCGAAATTCGCGACCACAGTTGCGGCGTCGGTCACCGGCATCGCAGGTCCGGATGCGGAGGGCTCGAAGCCTGTCGGCCTCACCTACATCGCAGTCGCCACCCCTCGAGGGACCACCTGCAGCGAATACAGATTCAAAGGCGACCGCTGGGCCAACCGGCGGCAGGCTGCCGACGAGGCCTTGCGGCTGCTCATCGCGGCAGCCCGGGCCGACGCAGGTAAACTGGCCTCTTGACCTCCGAACGCATGTTCGTTACACTCTGCCGACGGCCTATCGAGCACTGCTGTTAAGAACACGTTGACCCCAGCACCGCGACGTAGAACACTAGCCGCAACGACTTAGGAGGATCGATGGATCAAGACAAAGAAAAGGCAAAGTCACTCGACTCGGCGATCTCCCAGATCGTCAAGAGCTACGGAAAGGGCGCGATCATGAAGTTGGGTGAGCAAGCCGCGTTGCACGGGGAGATCATGGTCATCCCGACGGGCGCGCTGCTGCTCGACCTTGCGTTGGGAGTGGGGGGGATCCCGCGCGGCCGTGTGACCGAGCTGTACGGTCCCGAATCTGCTGGCAAGACCACCCTGGCGCTGCACGTCATCGCCGAGGCCCAGAAGCTTGGTGGGGTGGCGGCCTTCGTCGACGCCGAACACGCGCTCGACCCGCTCTACGCAGCGCGGATTGGGGTCAAGATCGATGACCTCCTGATCAGCCAACCCGACACCGGCGAGCAGGCGCTCGAGATCGTCGAGGTCCTCGTCAGGTCGGGCGCGATCGACGTGATAGTCATCGACTCGGTCGCGGCGCTGGTGCCCAAGGCGGAGATCGAAGGCGAGATGGGCGACTCCCATATGGGGCTGCAAGCACGCTTGATGTCGCAGGCGCTCCGCAAGCTGACGGGTGCGATCTCGAAGTCGAACTGCTCGGTCATCTTCCTCAACCAGCTGCGCGAGAAGGTCGGGATCATGTTCGGCAACCCGGAGACGCAGCCAGGCGGCCGCGCCTTGAAGTTCTATTCGTCGGTTGGCCTCGACATACGCAAGGTCGAGGTGATCAAGAACGGGCTTGACTCGGTCGGTGCGCGAGTGAAGGTCAAGGTCGTGAAGAACAAGGTGGCGCCTCCGTTCAGGTCTGCCGAGTTCGACATCCTCTTCAACGAGGGCATCTCGCGCGAAGGCTCGCTGATCGATGCCGCCCTCGAGTACGCCATTCTCGAGAAGAGTGGG
>DATCPW010000102.1:0-7060 GCA_036569865.1 Candidatus Dormiibacterota bacterium | reverse complement strand
GGATCCGCCGGATCCGCGTAGAGCGCTGCGTCGCCGCCCACCTCTGGCAGCGACGACGTGGCCGCCGCCACCACCACCTTGCCGCGTGACATCGCTTCGATGACCGGCAGCCCAAAACCCTCGTACAGGCTCGGCACCACGACGGCTGCGGCTTGCTTGTACAGCAGCTCGAGGGTCGGTTGGTCGACCCTGCCCAGGACTCGGCACCTCGGCGATGCGCGCAAGCGCGCGGCGAGCGCGTCATCGCGCTCGGGTCCGGCGACGGCGAGTGTGACACCCTCCAGCCTCTCGACCGCTGCGAGCGCGGCGGCCTGGTTCTTGCGAGCTTCGATGCGGCCGACCTGGAGCACGAACGGCCTACGCAGGCCGAGCTCGCCCAGCCGAGATGTAGGCGCGATTGGCCCATGGACTGTCTCACCTCCGCCAAGCGGCACGACCCGAATGCGTTCCGGCTTGACGCCATAAAGCGCGACAAGGTCGGACTTGGTGGACTCCGAGATCGCGATCAATAGAGGACAGCGTTGCGCGGCCCACCGCGTCGTGAGCTGAAGATAGGCGCGCTCGGACGCAGAGTAGGCGTTCGGATGGCGCTCGAAAGCGAGGTCATGTACAACTGTCAGCGCCTTGCCGATCCACGCAAAAGGCACTGCGTGCGCAGGCACGAACAGCAGGTCGGCGCGGTCGCGAACCAGGGCCAACGGAAGACGCACCTGTGACCACAGCCGAGGGAATGGCGTGACCATCACGTCGACGCCAAGACCGGCGCGTGGCCTCGAGGCGAAGAACCGCCAGCGCAGCTCCGGCGCCAAGGCCTCGAGGCGCGAGCCGACCTCCCGAGCGAATATCTCGGTGCCCGTAACCACCTCGCGGGTCGCAGGGTTCAGGTCTACAGCAACCGTCTTGGTTAGCAACCTGCGAATGATAATCACGCCAATGAACCAGGTCCGTGTTCTCGGCGTCCGCGTAGATTGCCTTGATATGAGCTCTGCGCTGGAGCGCATCGGCCAGCTCGTCGAGGCCGGCGGTCACCACCTCGTCGCAACGGTCAACCCCGAGTTCGTGATGCGGGCGAGGGTCGACCATGAATTCGCCCGCGTGCTCGAATCGGCAGACCTCTGCCTCGCCGACGGCAGCGGTGTCGTCTGGGCCGCACGGCGGCAAGGCTGCGCGATTCGCGAGCCGGTTACCGGCGTCGACCTCATCCCGCCACTCGCGGCGCTGTGCGCGAGCCGGCATTTCCGGCTGTTTCTGCTGGGAGCAGCGGAAGGTGTGGCGGGCGAGCTGGCGTCACGACTGCGAGCGGAGCACTCAGGTCTCGAGGTGGCAGCTCATGCGGGCTCGCCTGCTCCGTCGTCTGATGCCGAGACGGCTGCGATCATCAGCACCTACAAGCCGCACGTGCTGCTGGTGGCTTACGGCCACCCCAACCAGGAGCTGTGGATCGATCGCAATTGCGATTCGCTTGGCGTCGCCGTCGCGATGGGGGTGGGCGGCGCGTTCGACTACCTGACCGAACGCGTCCCCCGAGCCCCCGCATGGATGAGACGCGCGGGTCTCGAATGGCTCTTTCGCCTCATCCGCCAGCCGTGGCGAATCCGCCGCATGGCGGTCCTCCCCATTTATGCGTTGCGGGTGCTGCGTAACACGTAGTCCCAATCGCCGCTAGCGTTGCAGGGTTGGACGGGGTTCCCCCGGCCATGACTTTTCCACTGGGGTCCCCGCGACGCAGTCGCGGGAGGCAGCCCTGCGGCAGAGCCGCACGCGCGATGAGGGGGACCATCCGGGTCCCCTCTCATAAGGCGGGTCGACGACCCGCCGCTTTACGATTCGCAGCCATGGCCGGAGAGTCTGCGCCCACGTTGAGCGTCGTGATCCCCGCCTATAACGAGGAGCAGCGCCTGCCGCTCACCATCGAGCAGATCGAGCGCTACCTCGACGGACGGCATCTTGACTACGAGCTGATCATCGTCGACGACGGCAGCACCGACGGCACCCGCCAGGTGATGGACGCCGCGGCCGCACGCAACAGCAAGGTTCGTCTCGAAGCCCTGCCCGCGAATCGTGGCAAGGGACGAGCGCTGGCGTGCGGTGTCGCCGTCGCCCGCGGCAAGGAGGTGCTGGTCACGGATGCGGATCTCTCCACTCCGATCGAGGAGCTGGATAAGCTGGACGCCGCCCTCCAGGCGGGCGCAGGGGTGGCGATTGCGTCGCGTGCAGTGAAGGGATCCCGAGTCGAGGTTGCCCAACCGATCTACCGCGTGCTGATGGGAAAGGTCTTCAACCTCATAGTGCAGGCGGTCCTGCTGCCCGGTATCTGGGACACGCAGTGTGGGTTCAAGCTCTTTCGGGCCGACGTCGCGCAACCTGTCTTTGCCGCTCTCACCACCGACGGCTTCGGATACGACCCCGAGGTTCTCTACCTGGCGAAGCGCCGTGGCGTGAGGATCGCCGAGGTGCCGGTGGTGTGGCGACATTCCGCTCCCACCAAGGTGCTGCCGATCCGAAGCTCGATCGACATGTTCAAGCACGTGGTGAGGGTCAGGTTCAAGCGGTGAGCGTGGGGGAGAGCAGGGGGGATGCGTCGGGATCTGGCTCTGCCAGGCCGGATGCCCTAAGGGGGGACGTCCCCCCTCAGCAGGACGTCCCCCCTCAGAAGGCCCCTTCAACCGAGGTGCTCGTCGTTCTGCCCACGTTCAACGAACGGATGAACCTCGAGAAGGTGGTGGCCGGCGTCAGGATGCTGGGCCATGACGTGCTGATCGTCGACGACGCTTCGCCGGACAAGACGGGCGAGCTCGCCGACCGGCTGGCCGCAGCTGACCCCAGCATTCGCGTGCTGCACCGGCCCCGCAAGCTGGGTCTGGGAAGCGCTTACGAGGACGCATTCAAAATCGGCCTTGCCGGTGGGTCCGCCCTGTTCGTGGAGATGGACGCCGACGGCTCCCACCTTCCCGGCAACCTCGACGCGATCGTCTCCGCAGCCCGAAGCAGCGGGGGTTTGGCCATCGGCTCGCGCTACATCCGCGGCGGCGAGGTTGTGGGATGGCCCTTCTACCGATATCTCCTGTCGTGGGCGGCCAACGTCTACTGCCGTCTGCTGCTCTGGCTCCCCACCCACGACTGCACGTCCGGGTACCGCTGCTACACGCGCGACCTGCTGACGCACATCAAGCTCGATGAGGTGGTGTCGCAGGGCTACTCATTTCAAATCGAGATGGTGTATCGCACCCGCCAGCTGGGGTATCAGGTGGTGGAGACTCCGATCCGTTTTGAGGACCGCGTGGCCGGCGCCTCCAAGGTCTCGCAGGGAGAAGTCCGGAGAGCATTGCTGACTGTTTTGCGTCTGAGCTTGAGGCGATGGACGCGAAGCAAGTAGAAAGGCCCGGCTACAGGCCCGCTGCTCCGCTTGGGGAGTGGCGCGTTCCGCTGCTGACCGGGCTCGCCCTCGCTGTGGTCACGGCGATTCCGTACCTGTACGCGTATGCGGTGCAGCCGCACAGCCAGGTCTTCATGGGCTTCTTCTACCTGGGGGATGATGCGAACACGTACCTCGCCAAGATGCGGCAGGGATGGGAGGGCGCCTGGTCCTGGGACAACCGATACACGACCGAGTCCAGCCCAACCGCCTATCTGTTCATGTTCTGGCTCGCCCTCGGCCACCTCGCTGCACTTTTCCACCTGCCCCTGATCGTCGTGTTCCACCTGGCCAGAGTGGCCGCGGCCTTCGCGCTGATGGCGGCGGTGTGGGCGTTCGTCAACCACTTCATCGCGGACCGCTCGGCGCGGCTCTTCGCATTCTTTTTCGTTGCGATCGGCCTCGGCATGGGGTACGTGATCCAGGCGCTCGGCCACCCGGTCATCCTCGGCAACACGACCGACACGCTCGACTGGCGCATGCCCGAGCTGACGGCTTTCTACTCGGTCCTCGCCCTGCCTCATTTCGCGTGGTCGGGCGTGTTTGCCGCCGCCGGCGCCGTGCTCACGTTGAAAGCGATCCAGCGGGGGAGCCTCGGCCTCGCGGTGCTCGCGGGGCTCTGCTGGCTGGGCCAGGCTTCGATCCACCCGCAGATGCCGATCCTGATGGGAGGCGCGACGGCGGTTGCCCTTCTGCTGCGCCCCGCCTCGCCCCGCGGCTGGATGGCCGCCATCGTCGCCTTCGCGATCCCGGCGCCCTACATCCTTTATTGCTACTTCGCTTTCATCGGCAACCCGCAGGTGCAGCGGTGGACCTTCCACTCCAAGAACGCGCTGCCGCCTGAGGCCTTCAGCCTGTTCTTCGCGATCGCCCCCCAGCTGCTCCTCGCGCTGACCGGGCTGCCTGTCGTCCTCAAGCGGCGCAGCCGTGAGGACCTGTTCTTGATCGCATGGCTCGTGCTGCTGGCGGCCATCCTTTATCTACCCAACCCGGCGGGGGACCTGCGCCGGCGGTTCCTGGACGGCCTGTACCTGCCGTTGGCGGTGCTCGGCGCGATCGGCATGTACGAGACGATCCTCCCACGCCTCCGGAGCGCGAGGGCCCGCGCCCTCATTCCTTTCTCATATGTCGCTTTCACGGCGGTCGGCAGCGCGTTCCTGATCCTGGCGCCGATTCTGATCGCCACGCAGCCGCAGTACTCAGTACCGCGCACTTGGTTCGACGGCCTCACCTGGCTGGGCGACCAGCCGTCGGGAACAGTGCTTTCGATGCCAGGCGTCGGGTTGTTCGTTCCTGCCTACAGTCCCGACACCGTGTATGTCGGCCATTACGACGAGACCTTCGATTACGTGAACAAGACGCAGACGGCTCTTGACCTGCTGACCGGCAAGACAGACATCGTCCAGTTCGACACCGCCAACCACATCAGGTATGTGATCTGGACAGCCGACCTCCCGACGCCGCCGCCAACAGTGCTCGGTCCGCCCGCCTACGATTCGCCGAACTTCAAGATCTACCGGGTCTACTGACTCGCGCGCGTGTAGATGGTCGCCACCTTGTCCTGGTAGGCCACCTTCCAGGCGGGCTCCGTGGCCAGCACGTTGGACAGCGCCTCCCCCGTGTTGAAGATCACGTAGTCGACGTGATACCTGTCCAGGATCGCGGCCCAGTCGGGCCGCAGGTTCTGGACGTCGTTGTACTCGTTCAGAAGTGGATCGCCCATCAGCTCGGCCTCCCCGAAGATGAAAACCTTGCGGTTGGGATCGGGGTAGAAGCGGTAGGCGAGGTAGCCGCCCCAGCCGTACTGGTTGTACATGTGTGTGCCCACCTCTGGATGCGCTGCGAGCCAATCCGCGGCACCGATGGGATAGCTCGACGCATCGAGCTTCGCCTGGACTGGCGGACTTATGTCCGAGTCGATCTTGATCGCTGCCACCAGGGTGACGACCACCAGCACGACTGCAGTGATGATTGCGAACGCCGGTCGGGCCGGCAGCTGGAATTTCCAGCCTTTGCGCCCGGCGAGCTCCTTCCAGTAATCCGAATAGATCGAGATCATCACGGGGGTCGCGGCGGCGACGAACAAGGCGATGTGGCGCACAGATTGCAGAGCCAGGCCCAGGCCCGCGGCCACGAGCAGGAACTGGTAAAGGGTCGGCCGCCGCAGCGCGAATCCCGCGACGACTATGAAGATCATCGCTTCGAACGGCCGCAGATAGATCTGGTGAAAGTCGGGCGAGAACCATTCGACGATGAGCTTCTGCTGCGCCACGCTGCCCTGCGTCTGGAACGGGTACAGGTAGAGGCTCAGCCCATGTGGGGTGGCGAGCACCGCCACCACGGAAGCAGCGGTGATGATCGCGAGGAACCGAACGTGCGCTTTGTGCGCCGGGTTGGAGCCATCCCAGGCCCACATGACAAGTTCCGAGACAAGTGCGATGCCGAGCCACGCGAAACCGATGACCCAGCCGCCGTGAAGGTTGGCCCAGACAGCCATCACCAGGGGAAAGAAGGTGAGCGCACGGCTGCGGCCGCTGAGATACCCCTGCAACCAGTAAAGCTCGAGGCAGCTGAGAGCGAAGGTGATCATCTGCGCCCGCGGCCCCCAGATCGGCCAACCAGCGAGCGCGCCCAGCGCTAGTCCGAGGCCGACGATGACGAACGGTTGTCGCCGGACCTGGCGATACAACAGCCAGAAGCCGGCCCAGGTGATCAGGCCGAATGCGATTGCCAGCCCCACTGTGCCGGCGGCTGAGTACGTCAGCCACATGAGGACCTCCGTCAGGTACTCGTGGTCGGTCCAGACGTGGTCGGGGACCGTGTACGTGAACAGGTCGTGCGACGGGAGCTTGCCGTTCTCGACGATCCAGCGTCCGACCCGGAGGTGCCACCAGAAGTCAGGATCCTGGAAGCCCTCAATAAAGATCATGAGGATCGCGAGCATCACGCCGCCGATCAGCAGCGTCTTGGCGCTGAGCCACTTCGTCAGTCGCACGCTGCCGCTCAGCTCAGGGCCTTGAGGGGGTTGGGCGCGTACCGCGGCACTCGCTTGGCATACGCGGGGTAATCGTTTGGAAAGGCGCGCGAAAGGACGCCTTCCTCCCAGCGCATTCGGAGCAGCTCGCAGATGACGAAATAAAGGACGGCCAGGGCGCTCGCCCAGCCCGCGGTGGCGAGGTTGATGCCGATGGCGGTGATGATCTCGCCCAGGTAGACGGGGTGCCGGCTGAGGGAATACGGCCCGCCGGTGACCAGCCGCCGCGCTTCCGGGACGATCGAAAACGAGCGCCGAAGGTACGCCAGGCCCCAAACGGCGTACGCGAGGCCAATCGTCGCCAGAATGTCGGCCGGGATTACCAGCCAGTCGTGGCGCCCGCCGCCAGGGAGGAAGCTCGCGGCCATGGCCGAGAAGGTGCCGGTGAAGGCGATGACGACTACGGCAAACCGATGGTCGGTGCCGCGCGCGGGAAGCCGGGTGCTGTAAAGGACCACGAGCATCGTGAAGTAGGCGAGTGCCAGGAGCTGCTGGAGCACGAAAAGGTAGTCAAATGGCCGGTGGACGGCATGCAGGCTGCCCCAGAGCGTGAGCAGATATCTGACCAGGAAGAAGCTGAAAAATACGGCGGGGAGGAGGCGGCCGAAGAC
>DATCPW010000101.1:0-14267 GCA_036569865.1 Candidatus Dormiibacterota bacterium | reverse complement strand
GACGTTGAACCGGAGCGAGAATGTCATCGGGCATTCGATCCCGGTAACGCAGACCTCGCCGTCTCCCTGCGCGCCGTGGCAATCCCCGGCTGAAAACATGCCGCCCTCGACGAACACCGGCAGGTACAGCTTCGTGCCCGCAGTGAGGTGGCGGGTGTCGATGTTGCCGGCGCCCTTGGTCGGAGGCAGCACGTCGTGGGGTCCAGGCTCGTCGGTCGCGACGCCCATGGTTCCGCAGAAAGGCGCGATGGGGATGTGAATGTCCTTGCGCAGCTCGGCAGAGGTTCGATTGCCCAGCTCGAAGTAGCGGACGTAGGGGTCGGGGAAGTCCGATGCCAGCAGGCCCAGCCCGGGAAGGAGCGCAGTCCAGCCCCAGGACCCTGGTCGCAGGGCGAGGATCTCGACCTCGAGCACGTCGCCAGGCTCAGCGCCTTTCACAAAAACGGGTCCGCCCAGCGGATACAGCTTGTCGAAGTCCAGGTTTCCGAGCTTCGATGCCGGGTCACCTTGCTTGAGCTGACCTGACGTCACCTCTTCAGTGTCGAAATGCACCACGTCTCCCGACGCAATCTCGACCGCGGGCGGCAGGGAGTTGTCCCACTTGTAGTGGAAGGTCTCGCGCGGAATCGTGTGCTCGTGCACCTGGGTGTGTGGAGCCATCACTTTCTACCCGCCGGCGCCGCGCTTTCCTTGATCGGCACCGCGCTCGCGCGCAGCACCTTCTTGTCGAATTTTCCGACTGAGGTCTTGGGCACCTCGTCGATGAACCTCACCTCATCGGGCAGCCACCACTTGGCAACCTTGTCCTTAAGGAAATCGATGATCTCTTCCTGGGTGACCTGGCCCTTGAACTCGGGGCGAGCCACGGCGTAAGCCACAGGGCGCTCGTCCCACTTGGAATGCGCCAGGCCGATGACGGCCGCCTCCAGGATCTTGGGGTGGGACATGATCGCGTTCTCCAGGTCGACCGATGAGATCCACTCGCCTCCGGACTTGATCACGTCCTTGGTGCGGTCGACAATCTGGATGTAGCCCTCAGGGGTGATCTTGGCCACGTCGCCGGTGCGGAACCAGCCGTCCTCGGTCAGCTTGCCGGGGTCGTAGCCGTTGTAATAGCCGCGCGCGATCCACGGCCCTCGCACCTGGATCTCGCCAAACGCGATGCCGTCCCAGGGCAGCACCTCATCGGATGCGGGGTCGACGATTCGAATCTCCACTCCGGGCACGACGATGCCCTGCGTGAGGCGCTTGTTGAGCTCGTCGTCAGGCGGAGTGCCCTGCCGCGGGCGTGCCACGCTACCAAGTGGTGACGTCTCCGTCATGCCCCACGCATGCAGCATGCGGAGCCCGATGGCGTCCATCGATTCCATCAGAGAACGCGGTATGGCCGAGCCGCCGCAGATGACCGTGTGCACCTTGGGCAGCCGCTGGCCTGTCTGCTTCAACAGCGCGGCGGTGTTGATCCAGATCGTCGGAACGCCGGCGAGGATCGTGGCCTCTTCCTGCTCCGCCAGCTCCACGACGGACTTGGCGTCGCCCATGAATCGATCGGGAAATAGAACTTTGCAACCCGCCATGCCGCACGCGTATGGAAGGCCCCAGCTGTTGGCATGGAACATCGGCACGATGGGGAACACCACGTCCTTCTCGGTCAGCCCGAGGTTGTCTGCCTGGAGCACGCCCATCGTGTGAATGAACTGCGATCGATGCGAGTAAACGACGCCCTTGGGATTGCCGGTGGTGCCTGACGTGTAGCACATGGCCGCGGCCATCCTCTCCGAAAGCTTGGGCCACGGATAGCTGTCGCTCTCGGCCTGGAGGAGAGTCTCGTAGTCGAGCGTCTCACCGAGGCCGTGATCGCCCAGGGGCGTGCCGTTGCCCATTACGACGAAGTGCTCCACGCTCGGGATTTTGCCGATCAAAGGCTTGAGGAGCGGCAACAGGGTTTGATCGACAAAAAGGACTTTGTCCTCGGCATCGTTGATGACGAATTCGAGGTGCTGCGGAAACAGCCGCAGGTTGAGGGTGTGGAGCACGGCACCCATGCAGGGCACGGCGTAATAGAGCTCGAGGTGGCGGTAGTTGTTCCAGGCCAATGTCGCCACGCGGTCCCCGGGTTTGATGCCGAGACGCTTCAGGGCGCCGGCGAGGCGGTTGATCCTCGGGACCATCTCACCGTTGGTGGTGCGATGGACTCCCTGCTCCTGCTTGGTTACCACCTCTTTGTGTTGGTGGAGGCGTTCGAGCCGCCAGAGCACGTGCTGCAGAGAGAGCTCGTAATCCTGCATCAAGCCTTCCATCGCAGGCACCTCCCAACTTGTGTCTTGGACTAGGAGAAGGAATTAAGGAATGTACAAAGGTCGATGGTAAGGCCGTCGGGCGTAGGATGCACACCCTATGGTTCCTTGGGGCCGAGCCGACCTTCACATGCACACAACCGCCAGTGACGGCTGGCCGACGCCGGCGCAGCTGGTCGACCATGCCGCCCGTCGTGCGGGGCTGGATGTGATCGCAGTCACAGATCACGACACGATCGAGGGAGCGCTGCGCGCCGCCGACCACGCTGCCAGGCGCAAGCGCCTTCACGTGATCGTGGGCGAAGAGGTCTCGAGCCGCGACGGCCACATCATCGGATTGTTTCTCGAGCGGCGGGTCAAGCCGGGCATGTCGGCAGCCGCAACGGTCCATGCGATACACGACCAAGATGGTCTCGCCATCGCCGCTCATCCGTTTTGGCGCACCACGCGGCAGGTGCGAAGCGGGCGCGTAGATGGAGTGGGATGGCTGGCCGCAGAGCTCGACTTCGATGGAGTCGAGGTGGAGAACGCCACGCCGGGCTTCTACGTGTTCAATCAGCTCGCGCACCGTTTGAACCTGGGGCTGGGTGCGGCTGAGCTCGGCTGCTCCGACGCACACATCGTGGATGCGGTCGGCCGCGCGTTCACCGAATTCGCGGGAACGACGCCCGAAGCGCTACGAAAAGCAATCCAGAATGGCGAGACGCGTGCGGGACGCCGGCGCTACCGAGCGGTGGGACTGATGCGCTACGCGGCCTGGGGTCTGAACCACCAGCGACACGTCGCCGTCGGGTAACGACCCGGCCCTGAGCGCCCGGGTTCCATACCATTGGATGCCCGCCCGCGTAGCTCAATGGATAGAGCGCCTGACTTCGGATCAGGAGGTTGCGAGTTCGAGTCTTGCCGCGGGTACCAACGACAGTCAGGAGGAGGGCGGCGGCGGCGCTCCCACGGCGGGCCCGGCCCCGCCCAGCTCTCGCCACTGGGCGCCGTCCCAGCGATAACGCCCATCGGGGGAGACGTTGCGCCACTGGGTTCCGTCCCAATACCACTTGCCATCGGGTGAGAGTCCAATGCCGCCTCCGGTAAATTGCGTTGGAAGACCCGCGATCGCGGCCCCAGCCGGCTGCACGGTCGCGCGGCGTCGCCCAACCACGAACCAGATCCCGAAGACGGCGATCAAGGCGATTCCGAGCACGGCGGCGAAGATGCCTGAGCCCTGTGTGTCCGAGAGCTCTGACTGAGGGTTGTCGTAATGGGTTGTCGTGTACTCGGTCGGGTTCGCGTCGTTTACGTCGTACAAAGTGATTGCGATGATCTCGGTCGAACCCTGGTCGACCCAGATCTGCATCTTGCCGTCCTTGTAGACCGCGTCGGGTAAGGTGGGATGGAACGTGTTCTTGTCGAGCGTGTAGGTGTTGCTGTCACCGGCGAGCGTCAGCTCGTTGCGTTCGTAGGAGTTATTTTTGGTGACCTCCACGTAGGAGGCTTCGGTGCCATCGATTTCTACCGGCTGGCTGGGGTGGGCGGTGAGGTAGACGATCAGCCCTGATCCGAGGACGATGACCCCCGCGATGAGGTAGGTCCACTTGAATCGCAACAGGCCGAGTAATCCGAACATGGCGGCGTCAGGATATCCCCTTCAACCCAATCCGCCTACGGTAATTTGCCGCCGTCGTTGCGCAGACCTTTCGGGGTCGGCACCGGTAGAATTCTCCGGCGCAGCAAGGGCGGCTGGCGGAACTGGTAGACGCGCACGTTTGAGGGGCGTGTGAGGCAACTCATCCGGGTTCGAGTCCCGGGTCGCCCACCACGACACGGGGATCGGTGTTTGCGCACGTCTTGATCCAAACGGGCCTTTGGTTAAGCCGCCAAGCGCCACTTTGGCGCCAGAAATGCGGAATCCAATTCAGGCGCGGAAGATCAGTGAGTACTCATTCCCATCACACTTACCGTGTGTCAGAGAGCAAGGAAGAGCTCAATCCCGCCACCCAGTTCCGCCAGCTCTATGACCAGGAATACCGCTCCGTCTACCGCTCGATCCGCGCGGTTGTTCTAGACGCCGCAGCCGCCGAGGACCTGACCCAGGAGACTTTCGTGCGCGCTTACCGGGCTCGCGACCGCTACACGCCGACCGCTCCTCCGGGCGCGTGGCTGCGCCGGATCGGCATCAATCTCGCCATCTCCCACCTGCGCCGGCAGAAGCTGGCGCGCTTCCTACCCGCCCGCCTGTACGTCGCCCCCGACCGCCGCGACTACGATCGAGCCGAGGCCAGGGACGTCGTGACCAAGGCCCTGACTGCCTTGAGCCCGAAGCTGAGGGCGGCGGTGATCCTCCACTACTACGACGGCCTGACCAGAGAGGAGATCGCGTCCGTCCTGGGCGTGCCTGCCGGTACTGTGGCTTCCAGGATCGCCAAGGCGGTCGCGATCATGAGAAAAGCGACTGGAAGCGACCAAGACTGGGAACAGAAGCGTTCCAGTAATGAAGGTGCCCTACGTGGAAGATAAACCCACACAGGGAGGGTCCGCTATACCCTCCGAAGCAGACCTCGGCCGGATGATCCGGACCACGGTGGACGAATGGAGCCCGCGTCGCGGGCCCGATTGGTCAGACCTCATGGTCCGGATCGCCGGAACGGGACCTCCCGCCTGGCTTCTCTACACAACGGCCAGCGCAGCCCTGGTGATCATCCTGGTGGCGGCGTATCTGATCGGCTCGGCCCTGCAGCTCGGCGCGTTGGCGCCGCAGCCGATTCCGACCCACGTCCAGCCCTAGACGGGCGAGAAGAGCTCGACCTCTTCGCCGAGGCGGCGCTCGCGGGCCGCGGCGACCACCACAGTCGCAGCGGCCAGGTCCCATAGCGCCAGGCCGTGCGACTCGAACAGGGTGATGCCCGGCTGCTCGGGCTTCTTCCAGGTTCCAGTGAGGACCGAGCCGAGGTCGGTGGCGCGCTCCCAGTCGAACTGTCCGGCGGCCACGGCCTGGATCAGGTCGCCGCTTTCGAGCTGCGCTGCCTCCCGCTGATCGACCACCACCGACTGCGCCATCGTCACCAGCTCGGCAGGGACCTCTGTTCGATTTGGAAAGTTAGAGCCGGCGGCCACCACCAACGCGTGGCTTGCGACCCATGACGCCTCGATGACCGGCACCGAGCTCGTAGTCATGGTGACCACGACGTCCGCGCCGCGCACCGCGGCCTCTGCGCTGGGCGCGGCGGTGACCCTGATCCCAAGCCGGCGGCCCTGCTCGACGGCAAATGCAGCTCGGTGGGCGGGGTCGCGGGCGAAGACCCGAAGCTCCTTTATTTCGAGGACGCGGGAGATCGCCAGCGCCTGCGTCCTCGCCTGGTGGCCGGCGCCGATCAAAGCCACCGTCGCGGGACCGCGCGGCCCGAGTGCGCGCACCGCGACCGCCGACGCCGCGCCGGTGCGATAGGCCCCCATGGTGTCGGCCTCGATCAGGGCCTCGAGGGACCCGTCGAGCGCGAACTGCAGGACCAGGAACCGCACCCGACCGGCGGCAACCGTGTAAGCCTTCAGTCCCGTGCAAGCGCCACCCGGATAGGCGGCGAACATGACGTTCAGCATCCCGCCCGGGGCGAACGCCCGCCGGCGAGGCTCGTTTTGCGCGATGCCGGCGCCCAGCTCGCGCATCGCCGACTCCACTGCCGCGATCACGGGGTCCATCTGGATCACCCGCTCCACATCGGCCTCGCGCAGCACCAGGGTCACGGCAGGGAGAATAGCGCCCATGGCATCCGCCCCCCTCAACGTCGGCCTCATCGGTCTCGGGACCGTGGGCACGCAGGTGGCCGACCGAATGCTCACCTGGCAATCTCAGCTGGCGCGCCGGGCGGGGGTGGAACTCTGCTTGAAGCGAGTGCTCGTGCGCGACGTAGCGAAGCAGCGCGCGGTCGACATCGACAAGGAGCTGATCACCGCCAATCCCGCGGATCTCCTCGACGACCCGGACATCAACGTGATCGTCGAGGTGGCCGGAGGGGAAGAGCCCATGCGGGGCTACCTGGAACGGGCGATCCGCGCCGGGAAGCATGTGGTGACCGCCAACAAGGTGGTGATGGCGAAGCACGGCCCCGACCTGCTGGATCTGGCCGCCCAGAAGAATGTAGACCTCTACTTCGAGGCTGCGGTCGGGGGCGGCATCCCGCTGATCAGCACCTTCCGCACGGACCTTCAGGCGAACCGCATCGAGCGCCTGTCCGCGGTCATCAATGGGACTACCAATTACGTCCTCGGCCGGATGGCCGTGGCGAACCTGTCACTCGACAATGCGGTGCGGGAAGCCCAGGCCGCGGGGTTTGCGGAGGCGGATCCCACCGACGACGTCGGCGGGTTCGATGCCACCTACAAGCTCGCAATCCTTGCTTCGATCGCGTACGAGATAAAGGTTCGCCCTGACGACATCTTCAGAGAGGGGATCGAAGGCATCGAGCCGGTGGATTTCCGGTACGCGCGCGAGCTTGGCTACGCCATCAAGCTCATAGCGCACACCCAGCGTCATCCCGGCCGGATCGAAGCGCGCGTCCATCCCGCGATGGTCCCCCTGGAGCATCCGCTGGCCCGGGTCGAAGGCGCCACCAACGCGGTGTTCGTCGAAGGCGACCTCGTCGGACAGGTGCTGTTGGTTGGGCAGGGAGCCGGCGGGCGGCCGACCGCTTCTGCCGTGGTCGGAGATCTCATCGACCTTGCTCGCTCGATTCGGCGCGGCGTCCAGAGCCGCCCGTCTTTCAGCTTCGACGACCGGGTCGCAGTGATCCCGATGGGGGAGGTGATGACGCGCGCGTACTACAGGATCCGAGTCGACGATCGCGCCGGGGTCCTGGCGGCCATCGGGCAGGTGTACGCCGAGGAGGGCGTCAGCATCTCGAGCTTCATTCAGAAGGGCGCGTGGGTGGAAGAGCGGACGGCGGAGATCGTAGTCACCACGCACCCGTCGAGCGACGCGAGCCTGCAGAAGGCGCGAGCTGCGATAGGGAGGCTGGAGCCGGTCCACGCGGTGTCCTCTTTCCTTCGAGTTTTCTGACCGCCGTGGGCGTCATCGCTCGCTACCGCGAGCACCTGCCAGTCGGGCCCGCGACGCCGGAGATCGACCTCCATGAGGGCTCGACTCCCCTTGTGCCGAGCCGGAACATCGGCAAAGCGCTCGGGCTGAAGAACCTGTACTTCAAGTACGAGGGCCTCAACCCGACAGGCTCCTTCAAGGATCGCGGCATGGTCGTAGCCGTGGCCAAGGCCCTGGAAGCGGGGAGCCGGGTGCTGATGTGCGCCTCCACTGGAAACACGTCGGCATCGATGGCGGCCTACGCCGCTCGGGCAGGCGTGCGCGCCATCGTCGTCGTGCCCTCAGGCGAGATCGCGATGAACAAGCTGTCCCAAGCCCTGATGTACGGGGCGAAGGTGATCGCCCTCAAGGGCACCTTCGACACAGCGCTGGAGACAGTGCGCGACCTCACCGGCCGGTACAACGTCGCGCTCATGAACTCGGTGAACCCGAATCGCATCGAGGGCCAGAAGACCGCGGCCTTCGAGATCGTCGACGTGCTTGGCGATGCGCCCGACTACCTCATCCTGCCCGTCGGCAACGCCGGCAACATCACCGCCTACTGGAAGGGATTCCGCGAGTACCACGCTGCGGGGCGGTCGACCCGGCTGCCCAGGATGGTGGGGGCTCAAGCCGAGGGCGCGTCCCCGATCGTGAGCGGACATCCCATCGCGCAGCCGAAGACAGTTGCATCGGCAATCCGGATCGGCAACCCTGCTTCATGGGAGGGCGCGACCAGCGCGCGAGACGAATCGGGCGGCATGATCGCCGCCGTCACTGACACCGAGATCCTTTCCGCTCAGGTCCAGCTGGCCAGCAGCGAGGGTTTGTTTGCCGAGCCGGCGTCGGCTGCTCCGCTGGCGCTCCTCTTCCGCCTGGTTCGGGAGGGCAAGATCGCCAAGGATGCGATCACCGTCGTTGTCCTCACCGGATCAGGGCTCAAAGATCCCGACGCGGCGCTGAACAACGTCGAACCGCCCATCGAGCTCGACGGTGATGCGCGCACACTCGCTAAGGTCTTGAAGCTATGAGGGTCCGCGTTCCCGCATCAATCGCCAACATGGGCCCGGCCTTCGATTGCATGGCCATGGCCATCGACCTCTGGCTCGAGGTCGAGGCGAACCCGGCCGACTTCCCTTCTTGGGACTACGAGGGAGAGGGCGCCGAATACCTCATGTCGCACGTCAACCCGTTCTCCCACCTCGCGATGAAGGGCCGCGTACGCAGCGAGATCCCAATGGGCGTCGGGCTCGGCAGCAGCGCGGCGGCTCGCCTTGCAGCATCGGCGCTGGCCAGCCCCTGGGACGTGAAGAGCCACGTGATCGACGCAGGCGCCGACGAGGGTCATCGTGACAACGTGGCCGCGGCTGCAGCGGGCGGCATCCGGATCGTTTCGGAGAACTTCGACGAGAAGCTACCGAATCCCGGTTGGGGGCTCGCCCTCTTCGTGGCACATGCACCGGTGCCGACCGAGAAGG
This sequence comes from Candidatus Dormiibacterota bacterium, assembly GCA_036569865.1. Classification (GTDB taxonomy): domain Bacteria; phylum Chloroflexota; class Dormibacteria; order Dormibacterales; family Dormibacteraceae; genus Palsa-872. Next base: position 5,427 of record DATCPW010000101.1, on the reverse strand, counting down.
CGCGCGCTGTGCTTCCAGATGAGGTGTCGCGTGAGTCCGCAGTCTTCAACATCGCCCGCGCGGCTCTCCTCGTGCGTGCCATCTCCGCCAAGCGACCATCGCTGCTTGGACACGCGCTGAGAGACCGTCTGCATCAGCCTCACCGCCTGCACCTTTATCCGTGGACGCAGGATGTCCTTCACGCCGCCGACAACGCCGGCGCATACGGCGCGGCGATCTGCGGCGCCGGCCCCAGCGTCTTTGCGTTCTGCCCGCCGGCCATGGCGTCGAAAATCGCGAAGGCGATGGCCGCCTCGGCTCCTCAGCACGGCCGCGGGCTGGTCACTCGAATCACCGACAAGGGGATGTTCAGGACTCTGTGATCGTCCAGAAGTACGGCGGTACCTCGGTGGGGACCGCCGCACGCATCCGGCGGGTGAGCCGCCGTATCGCCGCCACAGTTAAAAGAGGAGAGCAGGTCGTGGTGGTCGTGTCCGCGATGGGCCACACGACGGATCGCATGATCGCTCTCGCGCAGAGCGTCAACCCAGAGCCGCCCGCGCGTGAGCTCGACATGCTCGTCGCAAACGGCGAGACGATCACCGCGCCGCTGGTCGCGATGTGTCTCGAAGGCATGGGGGTGCCTGCGATATCGCTCTCGGGACTGCAGGCCGGGGTGCGTACCAGCGCTCAACACTCGAGGGCGCGCATCCAGGACATCAACCCAGGCCGCATCCTCGAAGCGCTGCGGGAAGGCAAGGTGCCGGTGGTTGCGGGCTTTCAGGGTGTGACGGAGAGCCTCGAGATCACCACGCTTGGCCGAGGAGGATCAGACACCACCGCGGTGGCGCTCGCCGCCGCGTTGAAGGCAGACTCGTGCGAGATCTATACAGATGTCGACGGCATCTTCACCGCGGATCCAAGGGTCGTGCGCACGGCGCGGAAGCTGGCGTTCATCCGTTATGACGAGATGCTCGAGCTGGCAGCGGTGGGCGCGCGCGTGATGCATCCGCGCGCGGTTGAGATTGGCGAGCTCTATGGCGTTCCGATCCACGTCCGTTCGAGCTTCCACGACGGCGTCGGTACCATGATCGTCGCCCAGGTGCCGATGGAAGAAAGACAACGGGTGCGCGGGATCGCACAGGAAACCAACGTCGCGAAGATCACCGTCCTCGGTGTCGCCGACCGGCCCGGCGTGGCCGCGGCGATCTTCGAGCCGCTTGGCAAGGCCGGCATCTCGGTCGACGTCATCGTGCAGAACATCGGCCGCTCGGGTCATACCGACCTCACCTTCTCGGTGGCGGAGTCAGACCTCAAGGCTGCGGTCAAGCTCGTCAGGACAGCACTCAAGAAGATCGGCGCGAGGAGCATTGCCTCTGCGGGTGGGATTGCGAAGCTGTCCATTGTGGGCACCGGCATGCTCGGCACCCCAGGCATTGCGGGCCGGATGTTCCGCGCGCTGGCCGATGCGGGCATCAACATCGAGATGATCAGCACGTCAGAGATACGCATCACCTGCCTCGTGGCAAGAGACCAGGTGGAGAAGGGCGTGCGCGTCCTTCACAAAACGTTCGAGCTGGAAAAACTCTAGTTGCCAGTAAACGTTGCGGTCGTTGGCCCGACCGGGTCGGGCAAGACCACGCTGTTCAATGCGCTGACATCGGGGCGCGGAGCGGATGGCGTCGGCATGGTCGATGTGCCCGACGAACGCCTGGATCGTCTCGCCGCGGCGGTGAAGCCGCTCAAGGTCACCCCCGCCCAGGTCCGCGTCGAGGACACCCCGCCCGGGAGCCGCGCCCAACGCGTCGCCTTCGCGCGCCAGGCCGACGTCCTGGTCAAAGTGGCCCGTTGCTTCGGTCCTGAGCCTGACCCCGCTGCCGAGCTGGAGGAGCTCGCGCTCGACCTTGTGCTCGCGGACCTCGCCTCCGTTGAGCGCAGGCTCGAGATCGTCGCTAAAGAGGCGCGCGCGGGTAAGAAGGACGCGCAGAGCGAGCACGACGTGTTGACCGTCGCGAAGGAGCACCTGGATGGTGGCAAGGAGCTGCGCACCCTGAACCTCGAGCCCGACCAGCGCGCGCTGCTGATGGGGGTTTTCCCGGTGACGATGAAACCCGCGGTTTACGTCGCCAACGCGGCAGACGAATTGCTGCCCGTCGGAGGCGAGCCCGCCGCCAAGGTCGTCAAGCTGGCAAAAGGGGAGGGGGCGCCGGCGATCATTCTGTCGGCACGATTGGAAGTCGAGCTAGGCGAGCTCGACCCGGCCGAGCAGGCGGAGATGCGCGCCGGCTACGGCATCGACGAGTCGGGGCTTGGCAGGATCGCGCGAGCCGTGTGGGAGGTGGGCGGCCTCATCACGTACTTCACGGCGGGCGAGCCGGAGGTGAGGGCGTGGCCGTGCGAGAAGGACGCGCCGGCGCCCGTCGCGGCCGCCAAGATCCATACCGACTTCGAAAAGCATTTCATCCGGGCCGAGGTGACCTCGGTGGACGAGCTTGTCGCCGCCGGCTCGATGGACGCCCTCCGGGCGGCCGGAAAGCTGCGAGTCGAAGGTCGCGAGTATCGCGTGAAAGATGGCGACGTCGTCTTTTTCCGCGTCGGCAAGACAAACTAGACCAGCCCGGCGTTCAGGCCGGATTTACTCCGGCCGTCACCCAGCGGGACACTACCAAGCCCCTCCAGGCGCGGTGGCTAACAGGTGGGGGTTCCGCGGGGGAGGACTTACGTCCTCACCCGCGCTTTGTTTAGAAGAGTGGCTGCCCCACAAAAAGGATCCACAGCTGGTTCGACAGGAACACCAGTAGGCCGATCAGGATCACAAGCATTACCCAGCGCATGTCCCCTCTAACGGAGTGGCTGCCTTGGGACTTGCGGTAGGCCCGGCCAGGGCGCCAAAAAAGGCCTCGTCAGACGCCACCGGCTGATCCATCATTTAGCTATGGCCCAGCTTCGCTACAGCGAGGCTCATGTGTGGGTGAGAGTTGAGGGGGCAGAGGCTGTTCTCGGCCTCAGCGACTACCTGCGGGACCAGATGGGAGACATCACGTCGCTGGACCTTCCTGACCTCGGCGACATCCTGCGAGCCAAGCGCAAGATGGGCCATCTCGAATCCGAGGAGGTTTCGTCGCCGATCGAGGCGCCGATCAGCGGCGAGGTGATCGAGGTCAACGCTGAGGCCATGCAGAATCCGGACCTGGTGAACTCGGAACCGTATGACTCGGGCTGGCTCCTCCGTGTACGGATCGAAGACCCGACCGAGCTCGAAGAGCTGATCAGCGAAGACGAATACGCGGAGCTGACCACAGAAGTCTGAACCTGAGGGGTGCGGCCGGAGATGCCAACCGGATCTTCGGCGCCCAGCGGGCCCCAAGCCGTTGGCTTGGGGACCCCAAAGGAAAGTTGCGGCTTTGCGCTCCGCTCCGCCACTCGGCCGTTTCCGCTGGGGTCCCCGCGACGAAGTCGCGGGAGGGACCCCTGGATCACCGAATCTCTCGGCCGGCCCTCCGGCCGCACCCCTCAAAATAACGCCCCATGCTTGGGGGGCGACTCTGGCGCGACGGCGAGTTCCTGAAGCTCTGGGCCGGCCAGGGCATCAGCGAGCTTGGAAGCCAGGTCAGCCTGCTCGCTCTTCCGACTGTCGCGATCCTCGTGCTGGGCGCCACCCCGTTCCAGGTCGGACTTCTCGCAGCGTGCGAGACCCTGGCGTTCCCGGTGCTCGGCCTGGTGGCGGGCGTGTACGTGGACCGGTTGCCCCGGCGGCCGATCATGATCGCCTGTGATGTAGGGAGATTGCTTGCCCTCGCCAGCGTGCCCGTCGCGTTCGCGCTCGGCGTGCTGTCGATGCCGCAGCTTTACGCGGTGGCCCTGATCACGGGAGTGGGCACGGTGTTCTTCGACGTCGCGTACCAGTCGTACCTGCCGGCGCTGATTCCGCGTGCCGACCTCATCGAGGGCAACACGAAGTTGCAGGTGACCGGCTCGGTGGCGCAGATGGCGGGACCCGCACTTGGTGGCTTCCTTATCCAGCTGCTGGGACCGGCACGCGCTGTCGCCGCTGACGCTGCCACCTTTCTTGTATCGGTAGTCTCGCTCGCTTGGATTCGCCGAGCCGAACCACCGCCTGCCCCCGCAAAGGAGTCAGGTCGAGGCGGCTTCTTCGCCGAGATGTGGGAGGGAATCCAGGTCGTTTTCGGAAATTCCACGATCTGGAAGATCGCGGGCAGCACGTCGACCTCGAACCTTGGCTCGAATCTCTTCTTCGCCGTGTTCTTGATCTTCCTCTACCGCATTCTGCACCTCAGCCCGGGCACCGTCGGCGTCATCTTCGCCGCGGGCGCAGTCGGCGGCTTGCTTGGCGCGCTGACAGCTGCATGGATCCCCCGTCGCATCGGGCTTGGGCCCACGCTGTTCGTGACGATGCTGGTGAGTGGCCTGTCAATGATCCTCATTCCCCTCGCCCAGTACGGGTTTGCCATCCCGCTCCTGTTTGCCTCGATGTTCGTTACAAGCTTCGTCATCCCCGTCTACAACATCAACCAGGTGAGCCTTCGGCAGGCCATAGTCCCCGACCGTCTTCAGGGCCGCATGAACGCAACCGTGCGGACGATCATCTGGGGCACAAATCCAATCGGCGCGTTCATCGGTGGGATCATCGGGAGCACCTACGGCACCGTGCCTGCCCTCTACGCCGGCATAGCCGTCTCACTGTTGGCCGGCTTCTGGATCCTTCTCGGACCGATCCGCCTGCGCGTTCAGCCCGAGGCGGTGTAGCGCCAAGGGCCACGGCCCTCTACCGAATCCCGTAGGCGTGACGCGTGCTGGACCTGCTCAGCACCACCAGCACAGGGATCCCAATGAGAATCACGGACCACGCCGCGGCGACGATCACGGCGACAATCCAACCCCACGGCTTCCGTGCCTTGAGGCCGAAATATGCGGTCGCGTGAAGAGAAGCCGCGACGATCACGAAGAAGAAGCCGATGATCGCGTAGATGACGATCAGCGTCGAAAGGTCGCTTTTCGCACCATTCTGGACCAGCGCCTGTTGTACCTGGTCGCGGCCCGCTGGAGCCGCGATGGTGGCCGCGAACTGCGCCAGCTCAACAAGCCAGAAGACGGCGCCGGCTCCGTAAACGAAAGGCAGCCAGCGCAACCAGACAGGCTGCGTCGGGGCGGGCGACTTTGGCGGCGCGGGCTCGAACGATTGACTGCCTGCGCCGGGTGGCGGTCGGTTGGGCAGCCCGGACATCGTCGTATATCGTCTTACAAACCGCGGCGTTGTAGGCGGCCTCTCGATTTCGTGAGAAGGCCTGTTAAGGCTTGACAGTCACCACATTCAGCGGTATAACTGCGCGCGGGACACAATATGTCGTAGCCAACGTCTCACTCGGTTGAGTCCCACGGCCCAACGACAGGCAGGCGGATCCCCCCAAGAATCGCACCCCACGACCC